>JBBRFP010000127.1:0-5963 GCA_038241465.1 Cytophagales bacterium
GATGCGTGTAGACCTTTCTCAGCCGTTAGGGGCAGGTCAGAAATTATCGCTCAATGTTGAGTGGGCTTTCAATATTAACGATCGCATGCTCAATACAACTCCAAATGACGGAAGAAGTGGAATGGAATATTTTCCGGAAGATGGTAACTACTCTTATATCATTGCGCAGTGGTTCCCAAGAATGTGCGTGTACGACGATGTGGTTGGATGGCAGAATAAGCAATTCCTCGGACAGGGAGAGTTTACTGTGAACTTTGGTAACTATGAAGTTAATCTTACTGTCCCCGCAGATCACATCGTTGCCACGACCGGTGTTGTTCAAAATTTGAAAGAGCTTATTACCCCTGCACAATACGAACGTTTTGAAAAAGCAAAGACATCTTTTGAGAAGCAAGTGATCATTGCGACTCAGGCTGAGGCTATTGTTCGTGAGAAGACCAAATCGAAAGAGAAAAAAACGTGGAAAATAAAAGCTGAAAACGTTCGTGATTTTGCATTTGCGAGCTCACGCAAATTTATTTGGGATGCGATGGCAGTGAAGATCGGTGACAAAACACCGTTAGCTATGTCTTATTATCCAAAAGAAGGCAATCCACTTTGGGAACAGGAGTCAACAAAAGCAGTAAAAGCAGCCATCTCAACTTACTCACGATACACCATTGACTATCCTTATCCACATGCTACGTCGGTGCATAATGCATCGCTTGGTATGGAATATCCTATGATCTGCTTTAACGGAGCACGACCTAATAAGGACGGTACGTTTAATGACCGCACGAAGTGGGCGCTCGTTGGCGTGGTCGTACACGAGGTAGGTCACAATTTTTTCCCGATGATTATTAACAGCGATGAGCGTCAATGGACATGGATGGACGAAGGGCTTGATACATTCGTTCAATTCCGTACTCAGGTTGAAAATTATCCCGACATGCCTCAACGCAGAGGCCCTGCTTCAGGTATTGTGCCTTACATGAGAGGCGACGGTTCATTACAACGTCCTTTGATGGTAAATTCTGAATCAGTAGTTCGTTCAAACTTTGGTAACGAACAGTATGCCAAATGTGCCACCGGCCTGAACATGCTTCGTGAAACAATCATGGGCCCAGAATTATTTGACAAGGCTTTCAAAGAATATGCTCAACGCTGGGCTTTCCATCACCCTAAGCCCGCGGACTTTTTCCGCACAATGGAAGATGCATCAGCGGTAGATCTCGACTGGTTCTGGAGAGGTTGGTTCTATACAACCGATGTTTGTGATCAATCTATTGACAAAGTAAAGTGGTATCAGGTTCGTAAAGAAGATACCAATCTCGAGAACAAAAGAAAAACTGTTAAGAAAGGCGACCTTATGTCTGCGACTACCGGCGGCGGCGACAACAAAACTCCCGACGACTTCAGTGGTGGGCCTCAGCCATTCTCAGTGATTCCAACAGATGCACGTTTCTACGGCGACTTTCAAAACCGCGTTGATGACAAAGCTCTGATCTCCAAAATGGAAGGTAAAAATTTTTATGAAATAACATTTACAAACAAAGGCGAGCTCGTGATGCCAGTGATCGTGGAGTGGACGTATAAAGACGGAACGAAGGAAATTGAGAAAATTCCAGCTGAAATCTGGCGTAACAATGAAAAATCCGTTACCAAAGTGTTTATGAAAAATAAAGAGGTTGTGAACATTGTTTTGGATCCAAAAAAAGAAACAACGGATATTAATGAAGCCGATAACGTGTTTCCCAAAGTAGCCAAAGCTGATAAGTTTGAAGAGATAAAGAAAAAAACTAACTGAGAAATTGGGAATAAAGGAGTTGAAAAAAAATATGCGCAACCTTAACGAGCCGTTAGCTTTTTCTCAAGTCATTTGCTTTCCACAACTCCCAAAACCAATTATATGAGAATTTATATTTTGATCTGTGTTGTTCTAGTGACCACACTCGTTACATCCGCTCAGGAACAACCAAAATGGAAAGGAAAATTCGAACAGCTTGATCAGATGCTCCCTACGCCGAATACATACAGGAGCAGTTCAGGCGCACCAGGCGTTGCTTATTGGCAACAGAAAGCAGACTATGTTATCGATGCTGAGTTGAACGATGAGAATCATTCGATTACAGGTTCGGAAACAATCACCTATTTCAACAATGCGCCAGAAGATCTTAAATATCTATGGCTTCAGTTGGATCAGAATATCAACGCTGACGGTAGTATGACAAAGAAAACGTCAGGTGGCGTTATCCGTGATTCGATCCCGGCAAAGATGCTTGCTACGACAACAAGTTCTTTTGATTACAAGGGGGGATATACCATAAAAATGGTAAAAGACCTCGCCGAGAAAGATCTTCCTTATATCATCAATAATACCATGATGCGAATAGATCTTCCTCAGCCTTTGAAAAAAGGTGAGAAGTTCTCATTCAAAATCGCCTGGTCTTACAACATCAATGATATGATGATGATCGGTGGCCGTAGTGGTATGGAATACTTTCCTGAAGATGGAAATTACATTTATTTCATTGCCCAGTGGTTTCCACGCATGTGTGTGTTTGATGACTATGAAGGCTGGCAAAACAAGCAATTCCTTGGCGCAGGGGAGTTTGCACTAACCTTTGGAAACTATAAAGTGAAGATCACAGTACCCTCGGATCACATCGTTGGTGCATCTGGCTGGTTACAAAATCCAAAGGATGTATTGTCAAAAGAACAGATTGATCGCTTTGAAAAAGCAAGAAAGAGTTTCGATCAGCCGGTATTTATTGTAACGGAAGAGGAGGCTAAGAAAAAAGAAAAGGAACGCTCAAAGAAAAAAAGTACATGGGAATTCAATGCTGATAACGTACGGGACTTTGCATTCTCGTCATCAAGAAAATATATCTGGGATGCAATGGCAATAAAAAATGGGGATAACAATCCTCTTGGCCAATCCCTTTATCCCAAAGAAGGTTATGCGCTTTGGTCAAAGGAATCTACAAAGGCAATAAAGAATACGCTTGATGTCTATTCTGCCAGAACAATTCCTTATCCATATCCTACAGCTTACTCATGCAACTGGGTTGGTGGAGGAATGGAATATCCTATGATTTCATTTAACGGAGGACGTCCGGCCAAGGACGGAACAATTTCAGAACGCACATTGACAAGAACCGTTTCGGTTATTGTACACGAAGTCGGTCACAATTACTTTCCAATGATTATCAACTCTGATGAACGCAAGGACACCTGGATGGACGAGGGTCTAAATTCATTTCTTGAAAAAGAAACTATGAAAGAGCGTTATCCTAAACTTGATCATACCGGCAACACTCCAAAGGGAATTGTTTCCTTTATGAAAGGTGATAAAAGTATGATGCGTCCTGTAATGGCGATGTCTGATAACCAGGGCAGAAGTTTTGGACCCAATGGATATAATAAACCTGCTGCTGCATTGACGATTCTTCGTGAGACGGTTATGGGGCCAGAGCTCTTTGATAAAGCATTTAAAGAATATGCCGAGCGGTGGGCATTCAAGCATCCTAAACCTTCTGACTTTTTCCGCACGATGGAAGATGCTTCCGCTGTTGATCTTGACTGGTTCTGGAGAGGATGGTTTTATACAACTGATAATGTTGACTTGACGGTCGACAATGTAAAATGGTATAAGGTCAAGTCGACTACTATTGATCCTGAGAAAAAGAATGTAAAAGTGAAGCAGGGAGATCTGTCAGCAAATTCATCAAATGATAAAACGAGCGACTTTAGCAACGGTCCTCAGGAATTCATAGTAACAAATACCCCTGACGCGGATTATCGGGACTTCCGTAGCCGCATTGACGACAATGCTATGCGTCAAAAGTTAGAGGGAAAAAATCTCTATGAAATTACTTTCAAGAATTCTGGCGGACTTGTCAGCCCTGTGATCATTGAATGGACGTTTAAAGATGGCTCTAAGGAAATCGAAAGATTGCCGGCAGAAATTTGGAGATTAAATGAAACTGAAGTGAAGAAGGTGTTTGTGAAAGAAAAAGAAGTGGTCAGCATTGTTGTTGACCCTAACCTTGAAACTGCAGACATCAACGTGAACGACAACGTCTTTCCAAAAAAAGCAGCCGTAAATAAGTTTGAAGAAATAAAGAAAAAGAACTGACAGGCAGAATTGCATAGTTGAGAATGGGGATTAAATTATATTAAATAACTCCATTCTCAACTTCTTCAGTTCTCATATTCTCACCTATCAATCCTTACTTCTCATCTCCTGCTTCATCATCAAGATGGTGCCTGCGCAAAAACCGGTGCAAAAGTGGGGTCAGGAATATCGCCACGGTGCTTAAAAAAACAACGCCGCTGAAAATTGCGTAAAATGATGCGAACCATTTTGCGGAATCGGTTTTCATCACGTCGACCGGTCCCATACCGGTAAGAATCATAGAAGCATTTAAAAGGGAATCCAACCACGAGAGTTCATTGAAGTAATGATATCCCAATACACCAATCCCAAGTGAGAATCCTATAATTATCAAGGCAAAGCTTGTGTATCGAAAAAGTCGTTTTAGAAATTCAGGAAACAGCTGAAGAGATTACATTTTTTTGACTCTCATCACACGAAGAGTTTTCCAACTTTATTCAGGTCCACGTTACCACCCGAGAGAATTATCCCAACTTTCTTACCAGCAAACATCTGCTTCTCTTTCATCACTGCCGCAAACGGAACAGCACATGAAGTTTCGATAATTATCTTCAGTCGTTCCCAGATAATTTGCATGGCTTTGATTATTTCATCATCGGTCACCGTGATTATCTCTTTCACATTTCCATGAATAATAGGAAAGGTTTTATCACCAAGCGATGTAAGCAGTCCATCAGCAATACTCGTTGGTGAGGATGCTGGCTCGATCTTACCACTTTGCATGGAACGAAATGCATCGTTAGCCAATTCCGGCTCGCCTCCTATTACTGTGGTTTTTGACGAAAAGTATTTTGCAGAAAGCGCCGTACCGCTTAACAATCCACCGCCACCCACAGGCGCAATGATATAATCCAAATCAGGTACAGCTTCAAATAATTCCTTAGCACATGTTGCCTGGCCTTCTATCACATCATAATTATTAAACGGATGAACTTCTGTAGCTCCGGTCTTCTTTATAACCTCTGTAAGCGTTGACTCTCTCGCTGCCAAGGTGGGTTCACATTCAAATATCTCACCGCCATATCCGCGAACTCCACGCTTTTTTATTTCTGGGGAAGTCCGCGGCATTACGATGTAAGACTTTATTCCAAGAATTTTTGCAGCGCGTGCCAATGCCTGTGCATGGTTACCAGAAGAGTGTGTTGCAATGCCCTTAGTGAGCTGTTCCTTCGAAAGCTTAAGGGAGGCGTTCATGGCCCCACGGGCTTTGAATGCTCCGACTTTCTGAAAATTCTCACACTTAAAAAAAAGGCTGCACCCTGCCATTTCATCAACCGACGCACTGGTAATTACAGGTGTTTGATGGATATATGGCTTTATTCGTTCGTGTGCAGAGATGATTGACTGTTTCGTTGGGATGCTCATAAGCTCAGATTAGCAATCAGTACATTTTTATGTTCTATTCGACCCATTTAACCTTTTCATGGACGGACTTTCTTCTTCCATCCGGAACATCACCTTTGGGAACACCAAGGTGCATAAACCCCAAAAGTCTGTCATCCTTTCCCAAACCAAAAAATTCTTTTGCCTCTTCAAAATATGTGATGCCGCCGGAACTCAGGTAGCAGCCGATCCCATAGGCCGTTGCCGTCAAATACATGTTTTGAATAGCGCAATATACTGCACCAATTTCTTCGACCTCCGGCAATCGCTTTGATTCATCTCGCTTTACTCCTACAGCAATAATGTGCGATGATAGCAGAGGTTTCGTTAACAGTGACTGATATCTGTCTTCTTTGAATGAATCATCGAGGGAAGTTACTTGTTTATAACAAGCAGCCTGAAATTCGGCCAGCTTTTTTAGTCC
>JBBRFP010000128.1:0-5928 GCA_038241465.1 Cytophagales bacterium
CAAGATTTTCCTTGTTGTTTTTTGCCTGCAAGTATTGAACCTCGGTTCCGATCTTCTGATCCCAGAGATTTTTTTGACGATTGTAGACGGTTGTGGCAAGCTCAATAGAAGATTTTAGCTCATCAACATTGCGCACAATAAGGGAATTATCGATTTGAGCAAGGGTCTGACCTTTCTTGACAACATCACCTTCGCGGGAATAAACCTGAGAAATAATGCCAGGGCTTTTTGCGCTAAGCATGATGTTATCGATGGCTTCGACGGAACCCTGAGTTTGAATGAAATAATCAAACTTACCAGGTTTCACTTCGGTAAAGCCCACTTCTTTCGTCCTTGCCTTTGTAACCTGAGGATTCGTGTTTGCCAGCTCTGCCTCAAGCTTCTGAATCTCACCGGAGATCTCTGTTTGCTGTTTTTTCAATTCCGCCAGTTGTGCGGTCTTATCTTTTGATGCACTGCTGCAGGAAGCGATCAACGCCGCCACGGCAACTGCAAAAAGAATATTTAAGTATGAATTAGTTTTCATTGTTAGTTTTTATCAGGGTTTGTAATAGTATTTTTATAAGTAGTAGGTAAGAGTTTGCCATAGGCTTTGTCGAGGTCAACTTTCGCGAGCATTGCATCGAACAAGGCCGTGTAATAGTTTGTTTGCGCCTGGCGAAGGGCGTTTTCGGCGTCGGTCACCTCAAGACTTGATCCTACCCCCTGCTGGTATTTAATTTTTGTAACACGCGCCACGTTGCCAGCAAGGTCTTGGTTTTCCTTTTGAGCTGTCAGCGTTTTCAGTGAATTATTGAATTGGATCGACGATTGCGTGATCTCGAGATCGATTGAATTCTTCAGGACGACGAAGCTATTCTCAATCTGATTCAGCTTAATCTTTTCCTGTTGAATGCGGGCGCTCCTGGAAAGTCCCGTGAATAGTGGCACGGATAGATTTAGCCCTATTTGAGAAAATCCATACCAACTGTCTGGACCGATTGTACCACTATCCTTTACGGTTCCTGATGTGGTGAATATTCCACCGATGTTAGGGGATTGTGTTGAGTACCCAAGGTTCGCGAAAGCCGATATCACCGGGACTGCATTGGCATATTGATTTTTAATGCTTAGCTCCTGTAATCTCTGGTTTACCTGCAGCACCTTAAAGTCCGGTCTATTTTGGTAATTCCAGTTGTCTTTATAAGAATCAATATTTGTATTTACTTCTACATCCTGAATGTTACCGGCAACCTCGATGGGTTGATCCTGGGGATAATTCATCTGAAATTTCAATAACTGAAGTCCTAATTCGTTCAGATTCAAAAATTTATCTCGTTCAGAAGTCAGATTATTTAATGAAACTTTCACACGATCAACGTCGATGCTCTCGGCAAAGCCATTCTCATTCAACGCCCTTGTATTCTTAAGCAATGAATCAACGCGATTAATATTAGCATCAAATAATAAAGTACGTTCCTTGTTGATAAGTACCGAATAGTGGGCTTTTTTTACTAATTGAATTATGTCTTGTTCAGTCTGTTCGCGCGTTCTTGTTGCCAGTTCTTTATAGGTATTTGATGCCTTCAATCCCACTAAATAAGAACCATTAAAGATCAACTGATTTACTGACAGCTGACCTGTTCCCGAACTTGGCAACTGAAATGGGTTTTTCGCAGCAACCACATCGCCTACCTGAATCCCTGGAACGCCGCTCAGATCAAAAAATCCGCCGGGGCCAGAATAAACAGTAAAAAACCGTGGAAGCGTTGGATTGTCAACAATTGACGCACTTCCTGAGATTTGCGGCAAACCTATTCCAATGGTCTCTTTAACTTTTGCTCTCGAAAGATCCTGATCAAGAATCGCATTCTTTGCGCGTATCGAATTCTCAAGCGCGTATTGAATGGCCTGGTCAAGTGTAAAGGTTTGTGCTGTTTGTGGTTGGGCTGCGTTGGTACCCTGCTGTCCCAAACTCAGGAACGGGATGCCAAGAGCCATTAATAAAATATGTAATCGCTTCATAATATAGGTTGTGATATTAATTCGGGGTTGTTGGATTGTAATTTATATTTCTCGTAGACTTTGCGGCCTTTGTCAGTTACGATTCCGTAAATAAAATGTTCGAAAAGCTGGATGTTTACTTCGGCAAGATCAAATGATCCGAGTGGAAAGATCTGCCCTTCAAATGTTGCCTGGATTGTCTCTAGTCGCACAATCGCCAGAATCTCCGTGTTGATTTCAGGACGAAAAAATCCTTCCTCTATTCCCTGCTTCAGATTACGAATAATCGATTCCTTTACATACTTCTGCTTGTGTACAAGCCAAGATGCCCATGCTGTTGGATGATATTTCTGCATGTCGAAAAGCAAGGTCGGGTTCATTTTTTGAAAATCGTTTTTCAGACATGATGAAATTCTGACCAACTCATCAATTGCATTCTTGGCAGAAGTGTGAAAAGCTTCAAACTGCTCCTTGTCTTTCTCCATGTGGAAAGCAGCAACCATGGTCACAATCTCATCCTTGTCCGCGAAGTATTGATAGAGCGTTTTCTTTGACATGGAAAGGTGGCGGGCCACATCATCCATCGAAACAGTCCTGATCCCGTACCGCATAAAAAGCTCTTCCGAGCCCTTTAAAATCCTGTCTTTAATATCTTTTTCTTCCATGAGGGTCGCAAAACTATGGAAACTATTGATATAACCAAAGTTTCCTCAGTTTCCTTCAACGGCTCTTTTTAGAATAGGTTAGCCCTTTTTCAAAAAAAGATTAAAAATATTTGAGGAATTCTATATTCAAACGATTGCGGGGAACAATCGAATGGAGAATGGGAGCATAAAAAAATTGGAGGATTCCAAGCTGTCCAATTTTTCAATTTTCTATTCTCCCATTCTTGGATTCTTCTGCTCTGCTATTCAGCTATTGTTCACTTCTTCTATTCTCAGTTTCTTCCTTATCAGGGTAACACCACTTTTCCTTCATTTTCTGTTTCAGGCGCTCACGTTCCTCCGGTGACATCCCTTTCCATTTCTGCGACCAATAATAACCCCAACCAGGCTTACGACTACTGTGACCTCCTTTACTAAAACTCCAGAAGAAGATCTTGCTTAACAAGAGCAATCCCAACGCCTGCCAAAAGGTTACTACCGGGCCGGCAAACAGTTGTGGAATTAACCAATTCCACAATTGCTGTGTCACCAGGCCCAATAGTCCCAACATCACCACCCCCATCACTATAAATTTCAAAACCCATACTCCTCGTTTCATAACTCAATTATTTTAATTTTTTCAATTCGTTTTTAAGATTCTACAATATCATCGTAGAATCGCTTTAGTCTTTTTCGTAAGGCAAGAATGGCATAGCGCTTCCGTGATAGAAGAGTATTAATCGACACGCCCGTCTCCTCGGATATCTCCCTGAAACTTCTCTCCTCCATCTCATTCTGTATGAAAATCTCCCGCTGATCAGCCGGAAGCTCATCAAGAGCCAGTGTAATCTCATCCCATATTGCTTCGCGCAATAATGTTGACTCCGGAGTATTATCAAGATCTGGAAGTATGTCCTGAAGCGTCAGGGGTTCATCATCTTTTCCAACGATGCCTTCGAAATCAGCTTTCTTAGGTCGGGCCGCGTCACGTCTGTAACGATCTATGATCTTATTCCGTGCAACACTGTACAGCCACGATGTTATCCTATCCAGCGATTCGATTGACTCAAATCCAGCAACAAACTGGTAGAACACATCTTGCAAGATATCTTCAGCCTCCTCCACGGAACCAACTCTTCCACGGATAAAGCTTAACAGCTTCCCCCGCTCCTTTCGAAAGGTTTGTTGTTTTATTTCCTGCATCAGGGTTATGTCTATCGCTACCACTCGCTCCATACAGAAACAGAGACGGAGCGTACCAGCTTATTATTTTAGTAAAAGTCGGAAAATTTAAGGGGAGCGGATTTATTCATTTGAAGACAGGATTGCAGGCGCAGCGTATTGTCGTTGGACAGCTTCATTGTCGAGGCATCTACCGGGGGACGCTGAGGCGTTGAGGCCCGCATAGGAATAAGTTGCCCCCGCCATCAGGATCTTCATCGGATCATGGATAGTGTCAAGGTACCAAAGACTGCGTGATTAAATGTAAAAAAACCGCCTTCATAATTCCGCAAATCCTGTAATTTTGAGCTCACGTTCGCCACATGATTTCATTCTTCAGGTCTCCTTCCAGCCCACTTTACGCGGTTGGTCACGCTCACCCTTTTTCCGTTGACGAAATTCAAAAACTAATCTGGCTCTTCGGCGATGCGAAACCGCTGGATGAGAAGTCATTAACAGGATTTTTCATTGGTCCAAGAAAGGAAATGATTACACCGTGGAGCACCAACGCGGTTGAGATCACACAAACCATGGGACTTGTCGGAATAGAAAGAATGGAGGAATTCTTTCCCGTAGCGGATGAGACGGTCGCGTATGATCCCATGCTGCAAGTTCTTTATAAATCATTGGATCAGGAACTATTCACGATTCATCACACACCCCAGCCGGTCCTCGAAATAGACGACATCGCCGCCTATAGTAGTAAGGAGGGCCTGGCGCTCAGTCAGGAAGAAGTTGACTATCTCAAGGATGTAAGTTGGAAGCTTGGACGCAAATTAACGGATAGCGAAGTTTTTGGTTTCTCACAAGTAAACTCCGAGCACTGCAGGCATAAAATATTCAATGGAACATTCATCATTGATGGAAAAGAAAAGGCACTGACGCTCTTTCAATTAATTAAAAAGACATCTAAAGAGAATCCAAATTTTATTGTCTCTGCTTACAAAGACAATGTTGCTTTCATCGAAGGACCAACAATTGAGCAGTTTGCCCCTGCCCGGCAGGACACCGCGGATTATTTTGTGATTGAGGATATTGAATCGGTTATTTCATTGAAAGCCGAGACGCATAATTTTCCAACAACCGTTGAACCATTCAACGGAGCGGCAACAGGATCGGGCGGTGAAATCCGCGATCGCCTTGCCGGTGGAAAAGGTTCTTTGCCATTGTCGGGAACAGCCGTGTACATGACTTCCTATCCACGACTGGAGAAAGGAAGGTCATGGGAAAAAAATCTTAAGGAACGAAAGTGGTTGTATCAGACACCTGCAGAAATACTGATCAAAGCTTCGGATGGCGCTAGTGACTTTGGAAATAAGTTTGGTCAACCAATGATTGGTGGAAGTGTTCTCACCTTTGAACATTTTGAAGATCAGAAGAAATTTGGTTTCGATAAAGTGATCATGCTTGCGGGCGGAGTTGGTTATGGTAAAAAGAAAGACAGTCAAAAGGAGCATTTGAAGGCGGGCGACAAGATCATGATCCTTGGAGGTGATAACTATCGCATTGGAATGGGTGGGGCTGCAGTATCATCGGTTGCTACTGGCAAGTTTGGAAATGCAATTGAGTTGAATGCAATCCAGCGTTCAAATCCGGAAATGCAAAAGCGTGTGATGAATGCCATTCGGGCAATGGTAGAAGCAAAAGAAAATCCAATTGTATCCATTCACGATCATGGCGCAGGCGGTCATTTGAATTGTCTGAGTGAGTTATTAGAAGAAACTGGAGGAAAGATCAACATCAATGATCTTCCTGTCGGCGATCCTACTCTTTCGGATAAGGAGATTATCAGCAACGAATCCCAGGAACGAATGGGCGTCGCAATCGCTGCCAGCGCGGTGGAGAACTTCAAGCGCATCGCAGAACGTGAACGCGCTCCTTTATATGTTGTGGGTGAAGCTACCGGGGATCATAAATTAATATTCACGCGCGCGAATAAAAGCATTCAACCATTTGAATTGAATGTTGATCAATTGTTTGGATCATCACCAAAAACAATTCTAAAAGACAAAACTATTACGTCATCTTATAAAGAGATAACCTATGATCCAACGCGGGTTCAATTCTATCTAGAACAAGT
>JBBRFP010000129.1:0-5890 GCA_038241465.1 Cytophagales bacterium
TAATGATTCTAAAACTGGTCGACCTGAATTGGGAGGATTTCCTGATATTCGATCACTTGACAATCCAAAGCAAGGCGTAGCCTCTGCCAGGAACATGGGGGCAGCTCAAGCAACAGCAGACCTGCTCTTATTTTTGGATGATGATATTCAAATCAACAAGGATTCAATCGATCAGGTTTTAAACCTTCATCATGATGAGCCTGACTTTGCATTCAATCCTAATTGGATCTATCCGCCTGATCTTCAGGAAAAACTTTCTCATTCATCATTCGGTAGATTTTTAATACACTATAAATTTGTTACCTGTAAAGGCTGTTATAATGACCCGAGGTGGAGAGATAATGACCTGTTTGAATCACCAGCTCTCGCAGGTTTCCATTTATCCATCAGCAGACACAATTATATAAAGCTGGGTGGTTATAACGAGTTATTTCCGCATGCCGGGTTCGAAGATCATGATTTTCCAATTCGAATGAGAGGTGCTGGTATGAAGCTTTTTGTTAATACAAAATCCTTGGTATATCATAATGAAGCAGATAGGCAGGATCTTAGTAGTTGGTTGAAGCGACAGGTAAGAGGAGGGCAAACCAGGCGCGTGGGAGTGGAGATTGGGTATAAAGAACTTGCCCTTTATTATGGCTGGCTAAAGAAAATTGTGTTAAACGCCTTAATTACTGTAAAACCGCTCCTGATTTTCTTGGCTGATTTCATTCCTAACAAAAAGCCCTTTGATTTAATTTATTTCCGATTGGCCAATACCCTACAAGCAATTAGTATTTTTGAGGGTTATAAGAAACGTTAATGTCAATCTCATCAAAGGTTAAATTCCTGAATTTTTTTCGAACTGTATTTAAACTGCCCGTTCTGGAAGAATGGCTTAAAAACCGTACAACCGGAAAAAGCCCCGATCACTTCTTTAGCAAGTTTGTTCCCAATGCATATCAATATCCAGCCCGCTCATTAAGATATATCGAAAGAGATGGTCTAAAATTAGAGATAGATATCGGTGATTACGTTGGTCATTATTTGTACTTCGGCTTTGAAGAAATTGGTTTCGATAGATTGTTTTCTCTTTGTAAAAAAGATAGTCACGTTATCGATGTAGGTGCCAACATAGGATGGACGTTATTAAATCTTGCCAAAATTGCGCAAGAAGGAAGAGCGGTGGGGTTTGAGCCAGACCCCTACAATTATAAAGAATGCCAGAAGAATCTGGGTCTAAGTAAATTGAATACCGTTCAGCTTCTCAATATTGGTCTGGGTACCGCGGCCGCTACGATGATGATGGAAATTAGAACCCCATCAAATAAAGGAGGTAACAGAATATCACCGGAGAGTAGCGCCGGATCGGTTACTGTTAGCATTGATCGCCTGGATCAAATAAAAGTAATTCAAGCATGGCCAAGAATTGACTTGATTAAAATAGATGTAGAGGGATATGAGCTTCATGTCCTTCAGGGCGCTGGTTCATTGTTGACCACTTTTAAGCCAACGTTATTCATTGAACTGGATGATAATAATTTGAGAGATCAGGGGAATTCCGCAAAACTACTCATTGCTTTTTTAGAAACGGCAGGCTATCAGAATATCCGACATGCTGATACCGATCAAAAAGTTACCTCTGAAACAGATTTCACTAACTGTCACTTCGACATTGTAGTTTGGTGAGTCTTATGGCTAAACAAAAAATTGTCTACGTTATTTCACATGTTCACAAGTCTTTGGGATTTGAATGGATTGCAAAAGGTCTAAAAAAAGATTACAGGCTTTCTTTTATTCTTCTGAATGAAACTGATTCATCATTGGAAAAATTCCTTATCAAAGAAGGTGTTCAGGTGAAAAGAATAACGTACAGGAACAAGTGGGATTTTCCGATAGCTTTTCTTAAAGTCTTGCTTACATTCATTTCATGGCGTCCGGATGTTATTCACATGCATTTACTAGACGCTCAATTGATCGGACTCACAGCAGGAGTTATTACTCGCGTAAAGCAGAGAATATATACCCGTCACAACAGTAATTTTCATCAGGTCTATCATCCATCCGGAGTAAAGTATGATCGATGGAGTAATTTACTAGCCACAAAAATTGTTTCTATAAGCCAGGCAACGGATGAAACGCTGTTAAAAATTGAAAAAGTACCGATGGAAAAGGTTGTTAAAATTCCGCACGGGTTTGACTGGATCGAGTTTGATAATGTGAGCATTGAACGAATTCAAAAAGTAAGAGACGTCTGGAAAATTTCGCTTCAAGCTCAAAATATCGGGGTGATTGCACGGCATATTGAGTGGAAGGGTATTCAATACATTATACCGGCATTTAAAAAACACCTAGCAAATCATCCTGAATCAATTCTGATATTGGCGAATGCTTCAGGCCCCTATCATGCTGATATTCTTGAACAATTGAAAGACCTGCCTTCCGGAAAAGTTATCTTGATTCCATTTGAAGAGGACGTAGCGGCCCTGTACAAGGTGTTTAATTTGTTTGTTCATGTCCCGGTTGATTCGATTTGCGAAGCATTTGGACAGACATATATAGAGGCTCTTGCGTCTGAGACTCCATCCATCTTTACTCTTTCGGGCATTGCAGCTGAATTTATTGTTGATGAAAGAAACGCTCTGATCGTTCCCTTTCGGGATGCAGATGCGATCCACATCGCTTTAAGGAAAATGTCTGAGGATTCTCAACTTCGTGAGCAGCTTATTAAAAATGGAAAAGACGATGTAATTTCACGGTTTGGAATAAGTTCCATGATATCGTCGCTGAAAAAACTGTATGATTCCTAGTCCATTGTTTACTGTTGTAATACCAACCTATAACAGAGCGACGTTTATACATAAGACAATAGAATCCGTAATCGCCCAGAACTTTAAGAATTTTGAAATTGTAATTATCGATGATGGAAGCACCGATAATACAGAGGCCGTCGTTAATACTTTTTCAGATCATCGAATCAGTTATTATTGGAAAGAAAATGGGGAGCGGGGAGCCGCACGAAACGAAGGTGCCAGAAGAGCAAAAGGAATGTATGTAAATTTTCTTGATTCGGATGATGTCTTATTTGACAATCATTTGTCCGCCGCTAGTAGGTTTGTTGAATCACAACCTGACGCAAAGGCCTTTCATCTGGGGTATTATATAAGAGATCTTTCCTCAGGATCCATCCGTCCGATGCCTGAAATATGGAACATTAATGATCAGATTATTAGCGGGAATATCTTAAGCTGCAATGGCGTGTTTGTTAGTAGAGATTTTTTCGGCGAGAATTCATTCATTGAAAATAAATTGATGTCATCTCTTGAAGATTGGGAGCTCTGGATAAGAATTTCATCCAGAACTCATTTTCACCAGATAAATACAATAACCTCCACCATTAACCTTCATGATGAAAGGAGCGTGTTGAAATCCAGCAGTGACCGAATCAAGTTGAACACTGATCTGTTCATTCGCCACGTTTCTCAGGATCCTTTCAATCAGAAGATTTATTCCAATCGATTACGAATAGCGTATGCCAGTGCATATATGTACGCAGCCCTTCACCTGGCCATGATCGGTGCCAGTAGATCTGAGGTTTATTATTACCTTAGAAGTGCAATTTCCAATAAATGGACTTCGCTTTTAACAAAACGTTTCCTGGTAGTTATTAAACTCCTGTTGTTTCCGAATGGACTCACGGTTTAAATATGATAAAGCCTGCAGTTTTTAATTTAGCCTCGGTCTTACAGTTTGATAAGCTTTTTCACGTTGCAAAGAAACGGAAGCACTACTCAACAATTCTGTCTCTTCATAGAATTTCAGACGATGATGATCCTTTCTGGCCTCCATTAAAAGTGCGGACTTTTAAGACACTTCTTGAATATTGCGTTCAGCACTATGAAGTGGTTCATCTATCGGATCTCAACAAAGCCACTGCAAAACCTAAAATCGTTTTAAGTTTCGACGATGGTTATTATGATTTTATTGAACATGCTTTGCCGGAGATAAAACTGCACGGCTTACCTTCTAATCATAACATTGTAATAAACTGTGCAGAAAAAAATGAAGTCATCTGGACACAAGACCTTGGAGACTTATTTCAATTTCTTAAAAGGAATAAATTTGTGGGAAGTATGAATCTCGCTGGTCGCGCCTTGGTATTGAATGGTGAACGGACTCAGTGGTTACGGGAGTATTCAATGACTTATCGGACGCTACTTCAAATGAATAAGATTGATAGGATAGCCACCCTGACTAACTGGAGAAGATCAGTGAATGCTCCATTACCGAGTGTAAAAATGATGAATTGGGATGATCTAAAAACGTGTTTAAAAAACGGAGTAGAGATTGGGTCACATACCGTATCACACCACACACTAACTACTTTAGGGAGGGAAGAACTTAGTATTGAAGTGACTGAGTCAAAAAGAATCATCGAAGCAAAGCTGGGAATCAAGTGTGAGACACTGGCTGTTCCAAATGGGCAATCAAATCAAGTTGTTGCTGATGCGATTGCAAATGCTGGTTATAGACGATTATTGCTTGCGAATAATGAGTTTGTAAAGCCCGTATCTACCCGTGAATCTCTGAACATACTTGGAAGAGTGAATTTGATTCAGGAGCCAGTCAGGCAAATGAAATTACGAATGGAAGGTTTTCATGATTTTATAAGAAATGGACGATTATAGAATCGAACTACTTAATCCTGATCATTTTGATCGACTAATTCCTTTGATGAAGGATAGTTTTGGTATGAACGTAAGTGTCGATTATTTTAAATGGAAATTTCTTCAAAACCCGGCTGGTCATTTTGTTGGTTTTGTTGCGATTTCTGGGGATAACGAATACGCAGCGTATTATGGGGTTATTCCGGAAGTGTATAATTTCGGGGGATCGCAACGTACGATTTACCAATCATGTGATACGATGACTCATTCGATGCATCGTCGCAAAGGACTTTTCCAACGATTGGCAGTTTCATGCTACGACTATTTAAGAAAAGAGGATAGATTATTTGTTATAGGATTTGGTGGTGGCCAGTCAACGCCGGGATTTACAAAATTTGGTTGGAAAAAGGTGTTTGATATCCACTATCTTTTCAGGCCACGTATACTCTCTGTATTTGCAACGTTGCTCAAAGGCGGATCTGTATCAAACCACCTTGAAATTATAGAAAGTAAACGCTCTGATGTCACGATTGTATTAAGAACTGAAATAAAAGATAAAAGGATTACTCAACATGTGGATGATAAATTTTTCCAGTGGCGACTTTCAAATCCAATAAGGGCTTATCAAATTAGAATAGTAAACAACAAGGCAACTGCTAAAGCTGTCGGCTACTTTATTTATTATATTGAAAACAGTAAAATTATTCTTTTTGATTTTTTTATGAATTCATCCGAAGCACGCGTTCAGATGATTCGTTCATTGGATTTTTTGAGTAAGGATATAAGTGCGAAAGGAATCGTTACAATCGCCCAGCGTGGAACTCAATTTTTTACTGATTTAAGGAAAAGTGGCTTTTTGGTTAATCCATACACCAAGGGACCTCTTCATGAAAGAATTCCTTTTATTTTTTATGCAAATGAGAAAGAACTTGAAACGTATGGTAAAAGTGAGAATTGGAAGGTAGTTCCTTTATGTCATGATTCTTTTTAGTATGAGCAATATACTTGTTATAACGTATTGGAATTTTAAGGATGCGCTTATTCAAACCTACACATTGCCTTACGTTAGAATAATCAGTAAAAAACTCCCTCCCGAGAGTCTCATTTGGCTACTGACGTTAGAAAAGACACCCGTTACTGATTCGGTAAAGAGAAAGCTGATGCAGGATCTCCTGGCAGAAGGGATTGTTTGGATTCCTTTTTCGTACAGACGGTTTGGGCTGATAGCTATGTTGCGATGGATT
>JBBRFP010000130.1:0-5885 GCA_038241465.1 Cytophagales bacterium
TCTCACTCCAAGCCCTAGCACGTCCGAAATTGCATAGTTGGAATAAATGGCATAGCCACCCCATGATGGAGCGGTTGAACCGTACGCACCAACGATGGCACTTTCATCAGCACCAGTCGCTTTGAAACTGTAAAAGCCATAGGCTGCGTTCAACCCCAGGTAAAACTTATCGGTCAACTGATACCCCGCTGTGATGTCAAATAAACTTCTGGTGTAGTTCTCCAGATAGGCGGCACCAGTTGCGTTCGCGATAGTCGTCAAGTACGTATCATCACCATAACCACCGATGTAATTCAGATAAATATTAAAACCATCCGCTGGCTTGAAATATAACTGGGTAATGACCGACTTCTGAGTATTGTTATCAAACAGATTGTCCCAGTTGTTTACAAGCCCAGCCATTAACGTCACTTTATCACTAAAGGCATAGGTCGCCTTTGCTCCAATGTGATAGAATGGACCGTTATTGAAAAGATTGGATAGAGAATAATTATAATTGATAGGAGCATCAATTACCTCATAACCGATGTGTGTTCCGAATTGGCCAACGGTTAGACTCAGCTTTGGCGTGGCCTTATAAGTAAAGTATGCCTGCTTGATCGCCGCGGACGTACCATAAAGCTGACTGACATAATTATTTCCAGGGATATATAAATTGGTTGTTCCACGAGTATTTCCAAAATTCCCCAACTCGGCATTTGGACCGAACGTCAGATCAATCACCAGATCCGATTTGCTGTCAGAGTAGGAAAACTTTGTTTGAACGAGCCCAAGACTGAATTGATCATTCGCCCGGTCAAACGCTCTTCCTGCTGGAAACCCGCCGTTTATGCTCGGCGCACCCATTAACGTACCTGATTGCGGATTATTAAAGGCGTGCAAAATGTAGGTGTCAATATAACCTGACATTACAATTTTAGGCGTTTCTTCCTCTACAGCCGTCGTGTCAAGTGCTGATTGAGTGTAAAAATTATTTGTGGAAGAGCTTGAAGCACTTTTGTTCATTGTTTTTCCAGAAGCAAGAATCAAATCCTGGGAGAAAACGATATTAGTTGATAGTGCCAGAAGCCCGACTGTTGAAAGAACTCGTAGTGTTTTTTTCATAAGGTCAGAGGGTTCAGGAGTTAGGTAATTTATTTTTTCAATTTGGTTTATTTGAATACTAGGCAGCCTCACCATGCTGAACGAAGTCTGAACCTATCTGCTTTTCTTCAAAGGTGATGGCCAATGGAGAAATAAGGTCAGTGACTTTCAAAATGATAAATGATCCAACAACGATGAAAGCAATAGCGAATACTAGCGCGATCAGGTGGATCTTGAAAAGTGTAAACTCACCAAACAACAATCCATTGCCAGTTGTATTGGCTGCATTTACCGCTGTGTTAGCAAGAAAGCCCGTCATTAACATACCAACTGCACCGCCCACCCCGTGACAAGGGAACACGTCTAGAGTATCCTCCAACGATGTTTTATTCTTTAGGTGAACAACCAGATTACTGATCATTGCTGCAACTGTTCCAATGAACAGACTTGATGGTATCGTCACAAAACCAGCCGCTGGGGTGATTGCTACTAATCCCACAACAGCGCCGATGCAAAATCCAAGAGCAGATGGCTTCTTTCCACGCACCACATCAATCAGTACCCAGCAAAGACCTGCTGCTGCTGAAGCTGTATTGGTCGTTGCAAATGCAGATGCTGCCAAAGGCCCAGCACCCAATGCACTTCCCGCATTAAAGCCAAACCAGCCGAACCACAACAATCCTGTACCGAGTAACACGAATGGAATGTTAGCCGGTGCAATAACTACTTTCATTTCAGACTTGTTCCGTAAGTAAATAGAAGCACAGAGTGCTGCAAAACCAGCTGACATGTGCACCACCGTACCACCAGCAAAATCAAGTACTCCTAATTTGAAAAGGAAACCATCCGGGTGCCAGGTCATGTGCGCCAACGGTGCGTAGATCAGCAAAGAAAAAAGAACGAGAAATATAATGTACGATTTGAATCGAACACGTTCAGCAAATGTTCCTGTAATAAGTGCAGGAGTAATGATTGCAAATTTCAATTGAAACAACGCAAAAAGGACTAGCGGAATGGTTGGTGCCAGCGACCATGGTTTTCCGTCCAGTACATTTCCAAACATGAAGAACGTAGTTGGATCACCAATGAATCCTCCGATTGAGTCACCAAATGCCAGACTGAAACCGACAACTACCCATATTACGCTGATCACACCCATCGCGATAAAGCTTTGAAGCATGGTTGAAATAATATTTTTAGTATCAATCATCCCACCATAGAAATAGGCTAGGCCGGGTGTCATTAATAGGACCAACGCTGTGGCAGCCAGCATCCAGGCAACATCGCCAGAATTTATGCCCTCGGTGACGATGGTGGTCGGCACCGCTGGCATGAACAGCGCCAGGACGCTGATCGCGATCAGTAAAATTAGATAGATAACGGGTTTTTTCATGAGCAAGTGGTTTAAGTGAAGTGGGTTTTTGTGCTGTGTGAAAATTTGATGTTCACTTAATAAAGATTTAAAATGTAAGTCACAAAAAGACCTATTTGTCAAAATAAATCGTCGTATACGTTTCCAATAGGGTAAAATCGAACCCTACTTTTGTAACTTTTAATACTTTTTTTGATTTTGATGGTATATTTTGACCCTCTAGGTCGCCAAAACTATAGGTTTTTTAGCTGGAGTGGGTAAGTCCTCAATGGGTGGTTATTGCCGTGCGACGACAAGTCACTAATGCTATTGTTAAAAATTAACAGCTTGACAATACCTGAGATTTTCGACCACGCACAGCAGAGCTCATGCAGCCATAAGATTTTTCTTTGAGAGAATAGTTATTAACCCCGATCAGGAGCGCAGCTTATCAAGAATGCGATTTAATTCCTGGGCCTCAGTTTTTGATAGTTTTTTTAAAGTAGTCTGGAGCGAATCTGGATACTCGTCAATTTTAGCCAACACTTCAAGGCCTTTTGCAGTGATCAATATATCTACTTGTCTGCGGTTATTCTCACAGATCTCCCTTTTCACAAAGCCCTTCTGTCGAAGTTTTTCTACTAGCCGCGTAGCATTGCTACTCTTGTCGATCATTCTTGAAGTGATCTCTGCAAGCATGAGTGCGTTGGGCTGACTTCCTCGTAAAATTCGAAGAACGTTAAATTGCTCCGGTGTGACGTCATGAGATTTTAGCCGAATAGAATTAATATTATGCAGCCAACTGCTGGTGAACAATACGTTCACTCCCGCTTTATGAAACTCGTTTTCGAATTTTTCTTGCTTGATATCCTGTTCGATTGACATTGTTATCGGTGTGTTGTTACCCTTTCCATGAATTCCACCATATATTTCAGCACATACTAGTGATCACCTTTCTCATCGATTGAATCCACGGACTTTCTTATCTAAAATTGTATGCGAAGCCTTAGAGAATGACTTTCACCACATAAAAGTACGCACAATTGTTGTACAGACAGTTATTTAAATGTAGTAGATTAGAGTTATGAAATTGTTGCAGAATAAGGTAGCCCTCGTGACTGGCGCCGGTCAGGGAATCGGGCTGGAGATCTGTCGGCAGTTGGCAGCACAGGGGGCCAATGTTGTTCTCAACGATATTGAAATTTCACTGGCGGACGAGGCGGCAAGGCAGATTGTCTCAGAAAAAGGCAGCTGTATTGCATTTTCAGGAGATGCCTCTGAGAGGACAGTCATTCAGGAGATGGTGAATGCAGCAGTTAACCATTTCGGAAAAATTGATATCATCATCGCAAATGCAGGGATCACTTTGTTTGGAGATTTCTTTAATTATAAACCAGAAGATCTCTTTAAAGTGTTAAAAGTAAATCTCGGAGGCAGTTTTTTTCTTGCGCAGATTGGCGCAAATCAAATGAGAAATCAGGGGACGAGCGGAAGTATTTTATTTATGTCGTCTGTAACTGGACATCAGGCACACAAGAACCTTGCGGCATACGGAATGAGCAAAGCGGCGCTCGAAATGCTCGCAAAAACACTTGTTGTCGATTTGTCACCTTTCGGAATAACGGTGAACGCCATTGCACCCGGGGCAACTCTTACTGAGCGAACAGCTGTTGATGTTGATTATGAAAAAATCTGGTCGAGTATAACACCAATTGGTAAGCCGGCCACCACCGCAGATATTGCAAATGCGGCGTTGTTTTTAGTTTCTCCGCTGGCATCACATATAACGGGACAAACGTTAGTCATAGACGGAGGATGGAGTAGCGTTAGTCCCTCTCCGTATTAGTTCAATCGTTGACTGTTAATCGCGGATTGTTTAATAATTGTGGTGAGCTTTCTATTGGCAATTAACTAGTAAAGTCTTGTAAATAATTTTGGGACTTTAGATACCAATCGGTATCTTTAATGATGCGACAACCGGCAGCCACAAAGGCTATTATTATAAAAAGCTCAGGGGAACTGTTTAATACTCAGGGCTATAAGGCTACGTCATTAAGCGATATTACCGCTGCAACCGGCCTTACAAAAGGCGCAATCTATCGTCATTTCAAGAATAAAGACCAGCTTGAAAAAGAAGCCTTGTTAGGCTTGAGTGAGATAATGTTTGAACGACTTGGGGAAAGAATAAAATCGCACCCTACTGCTTCACTAAAGTTGAGGTCGATCTTCTCTTACTTCGAAACTTACATTAGTAAACCTCCTGTTAAAGGTGGCTGTCCCTTGTTAAATGTATCGCCGGAAGTGGATGATGCCCATCCTGTTCTTCGCCAACAGGCTATATTGATCTTAAATACGCTAAGGAATTCTATTATTACAATACTTCGTAATGGAGTAAAGCACGGACAATTGAAACCGAACATCCAAAAAGAATACTACGCATCGATAATTATCGCCATGCTGGAAGGCGCCATCATGATGAGCAAACTTCGCGGGAACAATGATGATATTAAAATGACCATCCGGCATCTTGAAATATTGATAAGAGAAATAGAAAAATAAATTTTTTTAACCAATAAGATACCGATTGGTATCTATGATTATGAAGAAAATAATAGCACGACTAATTGGTTTGTACTTTAATGTGATGGTCTGCATAGCACCTCGTTCGACTGGGAAGAAAGCATTTTATCTTTTTTCATCACCCCAACAGCCAACATTAAAACTAAATCATCTGGATTTTTTTAATACCGCTGAAAAATTTAGCCTAGATGTCAACGGTGATCGAATCCAGGGATACAAATGGGGGACTGGAAAAAAGATCCTTGTATTCTTTCATGGGTGGCAAAGTCACACCTTCCGGTGGAAAAACTATATCGAAGCATTCTCAAAAGAAGAGCACACGATCTATGCTATGGATGCTCCTGGACATGGATTATCAACCGGCAAGCATTGCAATATTCCCATTTACAGCATTGCCATTGAAGAATTTCTGAATGGTATTCCCCCTGTTCATACGATCGTCAGTCACTCACTTGGAAGCATGTCTGTACTCTATGCCTTTTACAGGAGACCATCTTTAAATGTTAAACAGTTGATCATTACTGGAACACCCGGTGAAGGAAAGGAATATGTAGCATTCTTCCAGCAAACAATGGGCTTGTCAGGCAGAACGATGAAAGCCTTACAGGAAGCGTTTGTAAAACACGCAGGACATTTGCCCGAATTCTTCTCAGCGATAAAATATGCAGGATCGTTAACAATTCCAATGCTCTCTATTCACGACGAGCAGGATCCGGAGACGCCTTATCACCATGCTGTAGCGATTCAAAAGGCTGGGAAAAAATCAAGGTTGATCACAACGACAGGGCTTGGTCACAATCTTCGCTCACCTGTTGTAATTGGGTATGTTGTTGATTTCGTAGAGCATGGGGTGCCTCATCCCGTTCTTTTT
>JBBRFP010000131.1:0-5875 GCA_038241465.1 Cytophagales bacterium
GATCAGATCAAAGCTTGCTGTGGAGGAATAATTAGCAGGAAGATCAAAACGCGCCCTTATTTCTCTTGAGGCATATGTTCTTGAATAGGAAAAATAAAGCAGTCCATCCGAATATGACCGGAGGTAGGCTGAGTCAACATCGGCGGCAAGATCAAGTACCCCAATATCCCCCGAAGCAATGGGGATGGCCACATCCGGCGCCAGGACCACAGAATTTAGGTCATAGTCCTCCTGCTTAATGCAAGATGCCACCAGTAAGATGAAGACAATGGAAAGGAAGCGATAAAGCATGTTAGGGCAGTTAGTAGGGCATTTATCTAATCCAAGGTAATAGAAGTAACCTACTATCCCAACGCCCCTCGCTTGATTTCTTCCACAACACCCGGGTCGAGCAATGTGGTTATATCTCCAAGATTATCAGTCTCACCTTCGGCAACTTTGCGCAAAATACGACGCATTATTTTACCTGAGCGTGTTTTTGGCAATCCAGAAACAAATTGAATTTTATCAGGTTTCGCAATTGGACCAATGATCTTTGAGACTGTATCTCGTATTTCCTGGCGAAGTTTCTCCTCGTCCTCGGGCTTTTGGTAGCAAATTACAAATGCATAAACTCCCTGCCCTTTAATGTCATGCGGAAATCCCACCACAGCCGTTTCAATGACATCGCTATGCTCATCAATTGCATTCTCTATTTCTGCTGTGCCCAGGTTGTGCCCTGATACAATAATAATATCATCTACTCTGCCAGTAATTCTATAGTAACCCTCTTCATCTCTCTTGCAGCCATCGCCGGTAAAATACTTTCCAGGGAAGGTTGAGAAATAAGTTTCCTGAAAGCGCTGATGATTTCCATAGATCGTCCTCGCGATTCCAGGCCATGGAAATTTTATGGCGAGTCTTCCTTCAATTCCGTTTCCAGAAAGCTCGTTTCCTTTTTCATCCATCACTGCCGGCTGCACTCCTGGCAGAGGGAATGTTGCGAAGGCAGGTTTAAGTTTTGTGACGTTTGCGATCGGGGAGATCATACATCCGCCCGTTTCTGTTTGCCACCATGTATCAATCACAGGACAATTATCTTTTCCAATGTTCTTGCTGTACCAATGCCATGCCTCTTCGTTGATCGGCTCACCGACTGATCCTAAAATCTTTAGTGACGACAGGTTGTGCTTTTCTATAAAGCTCAATGGGAATTGTTGAAGTGAGCGAATGGCGGTCGGTGCCGTATAAAAAATATTCACATTGTGCCGTTCGATCACTTGCCAAAATCTAGCGGCACTTGGCCATGATGGAATTCCTTCAAAAATGACCGTCGTCGCACCGGCCGAAAGCGGCCCGTACAAAATATAGGAATGCCCGGTAACCCAACCGATGTCTGCCGTGCACCAAAAGATCTGTCCCGGCTGATATTGAAATACTGTTTTGAAAGTATAGTTCACATACACCATGTACCCTCCGCAAGTGTGAACCATCCCCTTCGGCTTACCTGTTGAGCCAGAAGTGTAAAGTATAAAGAGAAGATCTTCAGCATCCATTGGCTCTGCCGTACATGTATCTTTCGCCTTTGCTATTTCTTCATGCCACCAAAAATCCCTGCCAGATTTCATTGATAAAGCAGATGAAGTCAAGTTAAAGACAATTACTTTTTCAGTAACGGGTGAGTTAATTAGCGCTGCATCAACAATTGCTTTCAAGTCGATTCTCTTACCTCCGCGGAGGGAGCCATCGGCTGTCAGCACAACTTTGCAACCAGAGTCATTGATCCTGTCCGAAAGAGATCCAGCGGAGAATCCAGCAAATACGACTGAGTGTACCGCTCCGATTCTTGCACAACCCAACACAGCGTACGCGAGTTCAGGAATCATTGGCATGTAAATGCAAACACGGTCTCCTTTGTTGACCCCGTGGGATTTTAACATGTTCCCTACTTTGCAAACTTGCTGATGGAGTTCTTTATACGTGATCTTTCTTGCTTCATCGTTTGGATCAGCCGGCTCCCATAGAATCGCAGTATTATTTCCATTTTGATCAAGATGACGGTCAATGCAATTCTCGGTGATGTTCATCTTGCCTCCAGAAAACCATTTCACATCAGCTTTATGAAAATCGTATTCGAGAACCCTATCCCATCTCTTCTTCCAGACAAAGTCTTCGGCTATCTCGCCCCAGAATTTTTCCGGATCAGTTATGCTTTCCTGGTATGCTTTTATGTAATCTGCCTGACTCGAGATCGTCTTCATAAAGAATTATAACAGTGACGTTCTCAAAGGACGCAAAGAAATCGCAAAGTGTGCGCAGTATTCTCAAAATAACTCTCGCCGCTGAACTGCTTCTTCACCAACAGTATCAACCGCTTTGCGATCATTGTTTCTTGCTTAGCAACTTTGCTTGCTAGGAGTCAATAGCATCATCGCAAAAGCTATGATGACAAGCGGTTGGCTAAGGCAAGAATAGAGGTTTACGGGTAGAATTTCAGGCTGCAGCCTTGGCAAGAACCTGTACTTGAGAAGGTTTCGTTGCCCCCAATACTTTCAAAAGCTTTGCGTGTGCAACAATAGCATCCCAGAATGTTTCCTTGATTTTGTAAGGAAGGCCGAACTCTTTAGCAGTTGTTTCAACAATCGCCGACAAATGACGATAATGAACATGACATATATTTGGAAAAAGATGGTGTTCTACTTGAAAATTGAGTCCCCCCACATACCATGACAATATCTTATTGTTGTGCGCGAAGTTAGTAGTAGTATATAACTGATGGATCGCCCAGCTATTCTCAAGATCTCCGTTTTCATCAGGCATAAGATAGGATGTGCCTTCTATCACGTGGGCCGGCTGAAATACAATTGCCAGAATAAAGCCAGCAAAGAAATGCATTACCATGAACCCAATAAGTATCTGCCACCATAAAAAAGGAAGCACAAGAATGGGCAAAATCAATATGTACGCGATATAAATAATTTTTGTGGCAAGAAGTATTACCCATTCGGATACAATATTTGCCTTTTGCTTTTTAACGAGGCCGTCGCGATGATAACGCGCCAGTCTGAAAAAATCCTTTGCCACTATCCATACGAACGTCATTAATCCGTAAAGGAACCATGCATACAAATGCTGGAAGCGATGAAAAGAACGATAGGGTGAGTCGGGTGACATTCTCAGAACACCTCTTGGACTGATATCCTCATCTACGTCATAAATGTTTGTAAAAGTGTGATGCAATACGTTGTGTTGTATTTTCCAATTAAAAGCCGCTGCTCCAACCAAGTTCAGTGTATATCCAAGAAAATTATTGATCCACGGTTTGGTAGAATACGCTCCATGATTCGCATCGTGCATGATTGATAATCCGATGCCTGCAATTCCAAAACCCATCAGGGTACATAGTATAAGATAACCCCAATAAGCCGTTACAATCCCTGTGACGCTGATCGCGTATGGAACAAAAAATAATGATAACATGAAAATGGTTTTGATCACCATCTCTGCATTGGCATTGCGACTTACATTCTTAGTCTTGAAGTAGTGATTGACACGCTGACTAAGGGTTGAATAAAATTCCGGCTGGTTCTTTCCGAACTTAATAGTATTGCTCATGCAGTGAGATCAGGCTTAGTAGGTTGACCCTAGGGGCCGTTGGGTTAAACATAGGTCAAATATACTTTATTGACTTTTTATAACGTTTGTTAGGCGCATTTTAGTACATTTTTTCTGAATTAGGTCTACCATTTGTAGACTTTAATATTTTGTTTAAGCCTTTAGAAACAAAGGTTTTATTTCCCTTTCCGCCAGCATAAACAAAAAACACATCAAGTTCGGGATGGTCTTTCAGGATTTCCAGGGCTTTTACTAGCCCCATTGACATGAATGCAGTTGCCCATGCATCCGCGGTAGCACAGTCGGCCGCAAACACGGTCGCGCTTAACAACTCATGCTGCACCGGAAAACCTGATGAAGGATCAATGGTATGTGAATATCGCTTACCATTCACTTCACGATAATTGTAATAGTTACCGGAGGTTGTGAATCCTTTGTTTTTCAAAATCGCCTGTGATATGAGTTTGTTTTCCAAATATTCCCGATTGGGTTCGAGAATACCAACTTGCCAATATCGGTTCTCAATAAGATTCTTGCCTCGCGCTACGCCCTCCCCTCCCAATTCTATAAAATAATTTTCGATGGACTTTTCGTTTAAAAACTCGGCGATCACATCAGCACCATATCCCTGACCAATGGCACTGAAATCAATTTGAACATGGGGATCACTTTTCCAGATACTATCGTTATTGAATTGGATCTTGTTAAAACCAATAAATTTTCTTAAAGCCATTATTTCATTAGTATCGGGCCGTTCAATTTTTCGTGGTCCAAATCCCCAGGCGTTCACCAGTGGCATCACCGTCGGGTCGTAAGCACCTCCAGATGCTTTTGCAACTTCTTGTGATTTCTTAAGAGGAGGAAGGAAGTACGGCAGTTTAAAAACAAAGGATCGTTTGGTCTTATTAAAGATCGAGATCTCGGAGGAAGTATCGTAAGTGTTGATGGATTTGTTTATCAGCACCAGTAGAGAGTCAACCGGGTTTTGAAAATTCCGGTTGCGAGAATCAAAGTAGGCGATGTGATAAGTGGTGCCCATTGTGTTGCCCTGCAGCATTATAACCCGTGGCGGGATGTTCTTACCATGCCAATTGACAAGTAAGGCAAAAAGTAAAATAGACAAACAAAAAGCCTTTTTCACAAGTGGGATCATGAGCACAAATTAGCAATTCTCCGTTTTAAGCAAGGAATAAAATAATTTGAATGGGGCATTGAGTTATGTAGCTTTGAAAATCTACAGTTTCTATGCGCGAAGATTATTTAAAACCTGATAACGGAAGTATTAATGACGCTGAAAAAGAAGTTGAGAAAGCATTGCGCCCACTCAGCTTTGAAGATTTTACCGGGCAGCAGAAAGTTGTGGATAATGTAAAAGTATTTGTTCAGGCGGCAAAGCAACGAAACGAAGCCCTTGACCACGTTTTGCTCCATGGGCCTCCAGGACTTGGTAAGACAACATTATCATTCATTATCGCAAATGAACTAGGGAGCAATATCAAGATCACGTCCGGACCAGTACTCGACAAACCTGGCGACTTAGCAGGGCTTCTCACAAATCTTGAAGTCAACGATGTCCTTTTTATTGATGAGATTCATCGTCTTAATCCGATCGTAGAAGAATATTTATATTCTGCTATGGAAGATTACCGGATTGATATTATGCTGGACAGCGGCCCAAATGCACGATCGGTACAGATCAATCTGAATCCTTTCACATTGATCGGCGCAACAACACGAGCCGGCCTCCTCACGTCACCGTTGCGGGCACGATTTGGGATTACAGCACGACTTGAATATTATGACTCGGCACTATTGTCAAAAATCGTAAAACGTTCGGCGGACATACTTGCTTCACCTATCGATACCGACGCTGCATTTGAAATCGCTCGCAGAAGTCGGGGCACGCCTCGCATTGCAAACAATCTATTAAGAAGAACACGCGACTTCGCACAAATAAAAGGCGACGGAAAAATTACCAAGGCAATCGCTCAGATGGCATTGAGTGCGCTTGATGTAGATGAAAATGGATTGGACGATATGGACAATCGCATTTTATCAACAATCATAGAAAAATTTAAAGGCGGACCTGTTGGACTGACTACGATCGCCACTGCTGTAGGTGAAGAAGCAGAAACCATTGAAGAAATGTATGAGCCGTTCCTTATCCAGGAAGGTTATTTAAAACGCACCTCTCGCGGAAGAGAAGCAACAGCCATTGCCTATAAACATTTGAAGATCGCTCCGCCGGCATCACGTGCTAACGGGTTGTTTGATTGATTTA
>JBBRFP010000132.1:0-5811 GCA_038241465.1 Cytophagales bacterium
CAGGACTTAAAACAAGCGAGGTCACCTCACCTTTATGGCCTTCGAATGTCCTTATTGCTTTTGATGTTGCAATATCCCACATACGGATCGTTCTATCAGATCCTGCGGAATAAACAAATCTGCCGTCTGCACTGAATATAGACATATGAACTGCACCAGGAATTTTAAATTTTTTGATAAGTAAACCAGAACCTATATCCCACATACGAATCGTCCCATCACCGCTGCTGCTAAGCAATGAATTCTGGTCAGGACTTAAGTGAAGTGACGTGATCAATTCCTGATGACCAATAAATTCACGCACTGGAGCATGCGTATCTATTTCCCACATCTTTAAAAGATTTCCATGAGAAGAGATCAAATACAGATCATTTTTCCCCCATAGTATATTATAGGCTGATCCTTCTTCCTTGAAATCAAATAATTGAATTCGTTTGCCGGTGTTGAGGTCATGCACTTTCATTGTGCCGTCCCAGCTCGATGAGGCAACGGTTGTTTCGTCCTGATTAAAGTGAATGGAAAATATTGGATGTTGATAGGATTGTATTGTTTTTATGGAGTCACCTGTCTTTGTATTCCAGAGAATAATTTTACCGTCACCTCCTCCGGTCAATAATCTTTTACCATCCTGGGAGAGATCGTAACACAGCACTGCTTTCTTATGTCCGCCATACTCCATGGATGTTTTGCCGGTAGCAACATCCCAGCGCTTCACCTTGGTACCAAACCTTCCTTTGATCAATTCTTTTCCATCTTTACTTAGCAGCAAATGATTCTTTAGCCGGACGAACTTTGCAATATTGGAAGACCAGTAGTCATCCTGATCGTATAAGAGTCCGCCTTTATCCCTTGAATTGAGAAAGCCTGTAAGAAATCCTATGGTTTTCTTTTTTTGCAGGTCCCAAATCACTGCAGTATTATCGTTGCATGTGATAATTATTTTTTTTCCGTCAAGCGTGAAAGCCGTCTCATTGATGTCTTCCTTTAGTTCGGGGTTGATTTTAAACAGTTCTTTTCCGGATTCTGTATCCCAAACAATGACTTCTGTTTTGGTAGAGATGAGAAGTTTCTTATTGTCGCGACTTACATCCAGAGAAGAGAGATTCTCTACGTTTCCGGCATATTGATGTTGGAGTTTTCCATTTGTCAACTCATATTTCTTCACCTCACCCTGTTCAGAGGCCATGAAAAGATGTTTACTATCCCTTCCAAAAGCAAGCTGTGTTCCGCAACCGCCGCAAAATCCTTCCGGAAGTTCGAACTTGAATGATTGCTTCCAGTCAGATGTTGAGTGAATCGTTGCCACTCGGTTATCCTGGCCGAACGCCACCCATTTGCTGTCAGGGCTAAACGCGATGTTCACGCCAGATCCGTTACCCTGATCGGCATTAACAGGTATTTTCTTTATTACTTTTTTCGTTTTAAAATCAAAAATTTTAGCGGAGTCGGGATAGCCACTGGTAACGAAATATTTCCCATCAGGACTAAACGCAATGTCTGTTAGGAATTTCTCGTCCGGCTCGGTTGAAAATAATTCTTTGCCTGAAGACACATCCCATATTTTCGCAGTCATGTCGGCACTACTGGTGATAAGGTATTTGCCATCGCTACTGAAAGCGACCGCATTAACACCGAATTCATGCCCGAGGAAACTTCTTACTTCCCTTCCGGTGCTCAGTTCCCAGAGTTTTGCGGATTTATCCCTGCTTCCAGTGGCCACGTAGTTGCTATCCGGGCTAATGGCGACGGAAATTACAGCCAACTCATGCCCCTTTTGGATAACGGTTTCAAGTGTTTGAGCAAGGCTAACAAATGGTAAGGAAAACAGGCACGCAAAAAGGGTCTTCATGAGGTTAAAGTTACCGAAATTTCGCAAGAGGCGTCAGACGCTTGAAAGCGTCCGACGCCTACGCCAGTTTTATGAAATTTGAAGAAGGAAAACTATATCACATTTATAACAGAGGGAATAATCGGCAACCGATATTCTTTAAGAAAGCCAACTACCAATACTTCATGAAAAAAGTTCAAAAGTATGTATCGAGTTGCTCCGACTTGTTATGCTGGACACTAATGCCCAACCATTTTCATTTTTTGATTCATGCTAATTCAGACACTTGTAAAATCGTTAGAGAATCGCCAATTCCAATGAATGCCCTCACGGAAAATATTAGAGTCTTACTGAGTTCTTATACTTTGGCGATACAAAAACAAGAAAAAATTGTTGGAAATCTCTTTCAACAAAAGACTAAGTCAAAGTGTGTTAATCTTGATGATTCCAATTATTCGACGACTGCTTTTCATTATATTCATAAAAATCCATATAGCGCAGGACTGATAAGAAGGATGGAAGATTGGGAGTACTCTTCATTTCACGAATATCTCAAATATGGCCCGGATGAAATTGTAAATGTGCCTGATGGAGAATTTTCGATGAACAACCTTTGCAACAGAAAGCTAGCCTATAAATTACTGCAGCTGGCGCCTGACTCTATCTCACGAGAAGCCTATCTGCACGTGCCTGATGATGTTCTGAAATTTCTTCTTTAAAGAGTTTATTCAAGAAAGCATCAAATTTTCTTCTACGCTTTCAATTCACTCGGCTCCATTGGCTCCGACTCCACATGGATCTCATCCCACTTCTTTGGTTCTTCGTTGTGTAGATATTCAAGAATTTTTTGCTCTACCTGCTTCAACTTTAAACTCTTCAGATATTTTCCGTTGCGTGCAAGAATGAGCCTGCCGGTCTCCTCGGATATTATTAACACAAGCGTATCAGTTGTTTCGCTCATGCCAATGCCTGATCTGTGACGTAAGCCAAAATGTGGCGGTAGGTGGTCGTTCTCACTTACGGGCAGAACACAACGTGCAGCCTTGATGCGCCCCTTGAAAATGATCACTGCCCCATCATGAAGCGGACCGTTCTTATTAAAAATTGAAAGAAGTAATCGCTTGGTGACTTCTGCATCAAGCTGATCGCCTGTCTCATTGTAGAATTTTAACTCTGAATCCCGGGAAAAAACGATCAAAGCCCCCGTGCGCGTGGCTTTCATTGTCTTCACCGCTTCGATTACCTGATGTACGTCGAAATCATCGTGAAACTTGGAACGCCAGTTAGCCAGGGACTTAAAAAAATCCCTGTTAAGATCCGTGCTCCGTCCAATAACCAGTAAAAATTTTCTTAATTCGGGTTGAAAAAGAATGATCATCGCCAAAACACCGACTCCCATAAATTGGCCGAGAATCTTTGCAAGCAGCTCCATCTGTGCAGCTCTTACAACCAGATAAACAAGGTAAAGGGAAAGAATGCCAAGAAAGATGTTCACAGCAAGGCTGCCGCGAATCATTTTATAGATCTGATATAGAAGAATGGCAACCAGCGCGATGTCAACGATATCCACCCAGCTGACTTCGAAGAATGCTATTTTAAACAAGAAGATCACCCGTCAAAGTTAATGTTTTTAAAGATGATTAGCCATTGATGATTTTGCTATCCATGGGCCTTTTGCACTTTATATCTTTTCAAATAATCGAGCGCACTCGACTGCTTCTTTTACATCATGAACTCGTAATATGTTTGCGCCTTTTAACAATGCGATTGAATTTAGCGCAGTTGTTCCGTTTAATGCACCCTTTGCGTCGGTGCCAAGTGTTTTCCAGATCATCGATTTTCTTGAAAGTCCGGCAAGGATGGGTTTACCTAAGACTTGGAAGGCGTCTAGATGACGGAGAATCTCAAAGCTCTGTTCAATTGTCTTTGCAAAGCCAAAGCCCGGATCGACGATTACATCAGTCACACCAATCTGGTGTAACGTTTGGATTTTTTCTTGGAAATAAAGAGTCATCTCTTTTATAAGATCGTCATACTGCGTAAGCCCCTTCATTGTTTGTGGTGTTCCACGCATGTGCATAAGGATATAGGGGACTTTTAAAGAAGCCACAGTTTCAAACATCTTTTCATCCAGATCTCCGCCGGAAATGTCATTTATGATAGACGCGCCAGCCTCTATCGCATGCTTTGCAATGGTTGACCTGAATGTATCAATGGAGACCAATGCATGAGGAAATTCCTTTACTATTAATTCTAATACCGGCAGGACTCGTTCCGATTCTTCTTTTTCGGAAATATCGATGGCACCTGGCCGCGAGGAATAGCCACCCACGTCAATAAACATGGCGCCTTCCTTTAACATATCATTAACATGTGAGCGAATATTGTCAAGCACGGTGAATTTTCCACCGTCATAGAAGCTGTCGGGTGTAACATTCAGTATCCCCATAACTGCGGGACTTCTCAGGTCAATCAGTTTGCCACTTACGTTCAATGTTTTGTTGGTATAAAATACGTTATTTTGCACCCGCTGTATGATTTTAAAAACTTCCACACAATATAAAGAGGTAATATCCGCCTGCCAAGAATTGTTCGCCAAGAAGACCCGCGACTATGGCACCGCCTGGCGTGTGCTTAGGTTACCGAGCATCACCGACCAGATCTATATCAAAGCCCAGCGCATCCGTAGCATTCAGGAAAAAGGTGAGCAAAAAGTTGAAGACAGTATCAGTGATGAATTCATTGCGATTGTTAATTATTGTGTAATAGCTTTAATTCAAATGGAACTGGAAGGTACCTCAGAATTGGAAATGAGGGTGGAGGAAGTCGTTCCGTTGTATGAAGGCGCCGTTAAAGAAACGTATTCGCTGCTGGAAAATAAGAATCACGACTATGGTGAAGCCTGGCGCGAAATGCGTGTTAGCTCAATCACAGACATAATCCTGATGAAATTGTTACGCGTAAAACAAATTGAGGATAATGGAGGTAAAACGCTTGTAAGCGAAGGTATAAAAGCAAACTATCAGGATATGATAAACTACGCAGTTTTTTGCCTTATTAAATTGAAAGAACAAAATCAATAAGGATAAATCTCGTCCGGCATTCTTCTAAATAGTATGATTCGAAAAATTATAGACCAGTTTTCAAGATTTTTTGTTGGTGGACTTTTTATTTTTTCCGGACTGATCAAAATCAATGATCCCATCGGAACAGAAATCAAAATGGAAGAGTATTTTGAAGTCTTCACCCAGGATTTTGGATCATTCTTCCACTACTTCATTCCGTGGTCGTTGGAAATTGGGATGCTGATGATTGTGCTGGAACTGGCCCTTGGGGTCGCTATTCTTCTTTTCTATAGAATGAACCTGACTACATGGATCCTGCTGGCATTAATGGTCTTCTTTACTTTCCTTACGTTCTATTCGGCCTACTTTAATAAAGTAACGGACTGCGGATGCTTTGGCGATGCCATTAAACTTACTCCGTGGGAATCATTTACGAAAGATGTAATCCTAATGATATTTGTAGTGCATCTATTCTGGTATCGAAAAAGATATCAGGCGGTGTTGAGAACATGGGAAGGTCATAGTGTAATTATTGCAACGACTATCATCAGTTTCTTTCTTGGAATATACGCGTTAAGACATTTACCTTTTGTTGATTTCAGGGCGTATCGGGTGGGGAATAATATTCCACAACAGATGTTGCCCGGAGCAGCGCCCATAGTGGAGTATGTATTTGAAAAAGATGGTAAAGAAGTGAAGACCGATAAATTTTTACCAGCCGAAGAAGGGTACCAGTATAAGAACTCGCGAATACTCAATGAAGACGCGATCAAAGCGAAAATTACGGATTACTCCGTCAGCAGCGCAGAGGGGGAAGATTTGACTCAGACCACCTTTCAAGGTGCGCAATTGGTTATTGTGATGTATGATGTGAATAAGGCCTCCACAAATAATATCACTGAGATCAGAAACCTCACT
>JBBRFP010000133.1:0-5803 GCA_038241465.1 Cytophagales bacterium
AAGTTGTGAAGGGTCTCGGATATGGTTGCGACGAAGAGGCTATCAGGATTTCCAAACTATTACCGGACTGGACACCGGGATACCAACACGGCCGGGCAGTTAAAAGCAAAGTGAGAATACCAATAACGTTTTAATTCTGATTTTCTTTCGCGGCCTTTGCGAATTTACTTTGAGCTCTTTTGCTAGAACCATTTAACACCTAAATCAAGTTCCTCGCCTTTAATTCTAGGTATTTATTAATCGTATTCACCGTCAACTGCTCAGGTGTCGAAAGAATGGATTGTATTCCATTCCGCTTCAGCTCTTTAACAATAAGCTTTTTATCATAGCTGAATTTTTCAGCTACCGCTTTGTAATAAATATCTTTTGTGGTCTCTGCCGGATTTTCCAGCAAGGATTTCATTTCGGTATTCTCAAAGAAGATCACAACAAGCAAATGACGTTGCGATAAACTTTTTAAATAAGGCAATTGCCTCTCCATTGCATAAATGCTTTCGAAATTGGTGAATAGTAGTAATAAACTTCTCTGATTGATTTTGCTCCTGATTTGAGTATGCAATCTCGACAGATCAGATTCGCGGAAGGCGGTTTTTTGATGGTACAAAACTTCCTGGATGACCGACATCTGATTATTTCTTCTGCTGGCGGGTAGCATCGTGCCCACCGTATCCTGAAAAGTTATCAATCCGGCCTTATCGAATTTCTTGATCGCGATGTTGGAGATTACCAGCGTTGCGTTGATTGCGTAATCAAGCAGGCTCAAGCCATTGAATGGCATTTGCATCACCCGTCCTTTGTCGATGAGCGAATAAACCTGCTGAGAGCGTTCGTCCTGATATTGATTAACCATTAGTCGCGACTTGCGAGCAGAAGCTTTCCAGTTGATGGTGCGGATGTCATCACCACTCACGTATTCTTTGATCAATTCGAATTCCTGGTTCTGCCCAATCTTCCTGATCTTTTTAATACCAACTTCTGTAAGGCGATTACTAATGGCGAGCAATTCATACTTGCGCATTTGAATATACGATGGATATACCGGCACCATCTTGTCGCCTGAGAACGAAAATCTTCTCGCAAGAATTTTTAGCGGCGAACTGACCAGGACATTCACCGCGCCGAAGGAATACTCCCCACGTTTTACCGGACGAAGATCATAAACGAGTACTTCGCTAGCGCCTGCTTTCATGGTAATGTTAAATTCCAAATCTCTTCGCTGGAACTGATGAGGCAGCTCATCAAAAATCCGAAGGGTTACGGGAAAAGAATAAAAATTTTCAAGATGGATTCTAATGGGATTATCGTCGCCATTGGAAAGTTTGTCAGGCGCATCACGATGGCCATTGAAACCACGCTTCACGCGGAACAACAGTAGTGTATCCGTTAAAATTATTCCAAGAAAAATATAAAACAGAACCTTTGGGATCCAGATCGTGCTGTCAATTACAAATGATAAGATGAAAAGCAAAGCCAGTACTCCAACGGCAAAGAAGAAACGATTGTTGATGTAAAGACTGCGGAGAATCTTCATTACCGAGGCACTTCAATTTTGTCAATAATCTGCTTTACAATTTCATCCGTTGACACACCTTCCATCTCTTTATCAGGGTTCAGCATGATCCGGTGGCGCAATACCGGCAACGCTACAATCTTAATATCTTCTGGTGCCACAAAGTCACGTCCTTTGATGGCAGCATACGCTTTCGCGGAATGAAGAATTGCAACCGACGCACGAGGAGATGCACCCAGGAATAATGAAGGGTTATTTCGAGTTTCGTGGATAATCTGGGCAATGTATCGCATTAGATTTTCTTCAAGATGAACGGCTTGCGCCAGTTGTCTGAATGAATGAAGACTGTCGGCAGAGAGAACGGGGCTCACTTCTTCTGTCGCGAGTTGCGACTTCCGGATATGCTGACGTGAGATAATAGCAATCTCCTGTTCAAGATTGGGATAATGAACGACAATCTTGAAAAGAAAACGATCCAGTTGGGCTTCTGGTAAACGATAGGTTCCTTCATGCTCAATTGGATTTTGAGTGGCGACCACCAGATAAGGACTCTTCATCTTATAGGTAGTCCCATCCACTGTTACCTGGCGTTCTTCCATTACTTCAAAGAGTGCAGCCTGTGTTTTTGCCGGCGCACGATTGATCTCATCGATCAGAACGATATTGGAAAAGATCGGACCGGCTTTAAAATCAAACTCAGACGTTTTCATGTTGAAAACAGAAGTTCCCAGCACATCTGATGGCATAAGATCAGGGGTGAACTGGATGCGCGCGAAGTCTACCGAGATCACGCGAGCCAGTAATTTGGCTGTAAGCGTTTTTGCGACGCCCGGAACTCCTTCGATCAACACATGACCATCGGCGAGCAGAGCTGTCAACAGCAGATCAACCATCGCTTCCTGGCCAACGATCACTTTGCCGATCTCTTCGCGAACGCGCTGAACGTTTTGCTGTAAGGCACCAAGATCAAGTCTGTTTTCAAAAATGTTATCTGACATAATTAATTGTTTTCTATAGGATTGTTCAAAGCGTAATAATTTAGATTCCACAATCTTTTTTGAAGTGTTGCAACCTGCATCGGACAATCTGTTACCTGTAACAGAGTCTTACCATCGATTTCAACCATGCCCCCAAAATTTTTCTATTAATTTATTTAATTCTCTAAGATCGTCTTCCGTAATAGATGTTTGCTTTTGTATCCGGGCAATCAACTCAATTAGTGTCCGAATCTCAACTTCTCCCTTTCCAACTTTCTTTGACAGCAATGATATAAAATTTTCGCCTGCAGAAGTTGGATTTAATAGATACCTCGTTCGAAGTTGTTCAAAAAAGAACACGATTTTTTTCTCAGCAATATTCTTGTGATCACTTCGCTGGTAATACAGTGTGCCGATCGTAGCGACAAACTCAAGGGATGTATTTTCCAATGGTTTTATAATTGGAATAATCCGCTGTTTTCGTTTTGATTCATATAGCATGAAGATCAATAAGGATGTGATGGAAATATAGTAAGCCCAGGCGAGGGGCTCATGAGTAAGTACAAACCGTAAAGGCGTTGCGGCTTCCATTCGGCCTATACTATAATATTCTGTCCAGTGAGAATCTTTCTGAGGAAGATAAGACAAGGAATTAGCGACGAATTCATGTGTGTCCCCCTGAAGCGTGTAAATATTTGTAAAGGCGAGGGGAATGCAATTCAAGATAAAATTCCCTTTTCCCCATGCCATGCGGATGGTAACAGGCTGATGCATGTCATTTTCTGCAATGACCGTCGTACGTGTGGTATCAAATTTTCCAAAATAGTTGTGAATATTTTCCCTTTTAAAAGCAAAATGGCGCGTGCTATCAAGCGTGGGGTTTGCAAACTTCACATAGGAACTGTCTCTCTGCATCTCATTCAGGCCATTCCTGAATAAGTAATCATATGTTGCAATTTTTAGTGTATCTGCAAATTTACCATAGAAGCTTTCGGCACTGATAAAGACTGACCCACCATTCTCTACATGCTTAAGCAGGGCTTCGGTATCTGCTTTTTCTCCTGTAAACCTGTGCGACAGGATTATAATATTTTCATCCGCTTCGAGAGAATCCTTTAACTCGTACACTGTAAGATTGGAAACGACAAGTTCTTTCTCATTGAACAGAGCGGGTAAGATTTGCCATAGCACAAATGCACCATACGGATTTTTGTCTTCTGACGCGTAGGTCGGTGTCCAGTCAAACTGCTTAGGTCCGGTGAGTTTCACAATCAGGAAAATTCCGAATGCCAGCGAGAGATAAAGAATATATTTCCAATCCTTTTTCATTCAAACTTAGTTCTCCAGTTGTCGAAAATTAGACGCACACGGTTATACATTGATTCATTCACATTAAAATCGCCATACCATGCGTAGTCAAAGTAGAAGCTAAGTTCATTGAACCCGATCTTTAACTCGCCGTGCTTGAGCTCTTCGACATAGTCATGGTTGGTTTTGCCTGGACGCCAGTCAACATGTTGTTTGTCAGAAAGTAGTTTCAAAGCATTCAAAAACGTGAGGCGAACCGCGAGCCGGTATTCTTTTTTATTCAACGCTTCTTGTAGAAGCTTTTCAAAATTCATCTCGTGAATGTTCTCATTGAGTAATTCGTGACTCAGGCCCTTGTCTGCGCCGGAGTAGAAGACTTTAAATGCATCTACTTTCAGAAGCAGCATCACAATGACTGCAACAAGCACAATGGCCAATCCGATCACCACTACCCGGCCCCAGTTTGTAGTGACGGCACCTCTGAATAGCCAGTCAATTATTCTTGAGATCCATTGTAGGAAGCGAACCCACAAGCTCTCCACAACTGTGGGGGGCTGTTTGTAATCGAATTGATCATCTCGTCGGAGGTTATCGAGCTTTTGTTGATCAAAAGACCTTGTCTGTATGACGGAAGTATCGGGCGGTGCTATCGCATCATGACTGGTATAGGAAAGATCGATGTAAGTAGTGTCAGTAGGTAGTACCGACAAGCTGACTTGTGCGATAGATACGTATCCCGTTAAGAGAAAAAGAAATGAAAATAAAAAGAGGCGCATTTTAATAATGTTCTTCCTGAACAGGAGGAGGTGGCGCCTGACCAAGTGTATCAATTTGACTCATCAGGCCTTTTGCTTCTTTCCGCTCTACCAGATTAAAATATTGAAAGGCAAGTCCAATATTCGGAAGGCAGGTCAGGACCAGTTGACTTAAATAATACAATGTCATTAATACAACGATGATGAATCCCATTGTACCACTTGGTCCCTGGAAGGAATTTTGCCCTACATTATGCAGGGAAGAAACGATAAGCATGATGTAGGCCGGAATCATAAAGATAGAAGAGATTACTCCAACAAGCATGGTAAGAACCATTACGGTTGCAAGCGTGCTCCACCATTTTCCCCTGATAAGCGAGAATGACCGCGCTATGGCTTCCATGAATCCTTTATTTTCAAATGTTTGAACCACATAGACCAGCGACGCACCAACATAGAGATAGGCAAATGCGCAAATGAAGAATATGACCCCGAAGAATATTAGGAATGGATTGATTGCTCCGAGTACAAACGTTGGGATCAGAAGAATAACATAGGCTACAATTGCAAAAAAGCCGAAGAGTAAGGTTGTGCCAAGGTATTTCCAAAAGGTCCCGCGAACCAGTATCCAAACGTCATTTACTTCAATCTGATTTGTTTTCTTTTCACGATAAAGGACTAAGTAATTATTAACAGTAGCGGTAGTAACCACAACGCTGACAATGAAAAAAATGAACATTAAAAATATCTGGACCCAGAGATTGGACGAACTGAAAAAATCAGTTATCGCCTGAGGATTGCCACCTCCTGACTGTAAAGAAAGACTGAAAAAATCTCCAATAAAGGATCCAAGTAATACGCTAACCACCAGCACTGGCGGGCCTGCGATATATAGTATACTTCTGAACAGGCTCTTGAAATTCTGAATGACAAACGAAATTGTTGCAGTTACCTTATCACCGAAATCGCGTATTTGTTGAAATTCTATATACCTAAAGTTTGCCATGTCGATACTTGTAAGGATAAATAATGAAATAGTATATCATTAATATAGTGGATAATGAAATAATCGCCGTCTTGATACTCCAGTGCATAAATGCGTAACGGGTAATAACGCCTTCAATAAAAGCAGCCAGTATAAAGAATGGAACAAGACCCACGATAATCTTCACGCCCTTCACGGCGCCGATCTTAAATGAAGCAAGTCTTGAATAGGTCCCGGGAAACATTAGGCTATTGCCCATTGTAAATCC
>JBBRFP010000134.1:0-5779 GCA_038241465.1 Cytophagales bacterium
CTTCGTTGAGAATGGTGACCTTTCCAAACGTATAGTCAACCTGATAATCTACGCCTTCGCGCAGGGGTGCGCCGCCTGCAAAAACTTTAACGGAGCCCTGTGAAATGTTGAAGCCTTGTATAATGATATCCTTACCTGCTCCTGCTTTAAAGGCGCCGGTGATCCAGAATTTATTTTTCGTTGCCACCAGTTCCGCCTCTGCTTTCGTCGTGTGGTAGAGGGTATCGTATAAATACTTTTGCAGGAGTGCCTGCTGTGTATTCGGATTGGGCTCTTTCGCAAAGAGTTGTCTGAGTGCTTTATTAAAGGGCTCCAGGTAGGGAAATACGATCAAGCCAGTTTCGGAGTTAATCGTTGCTTTTTCTACATAGTCAAAGTTTCCATCCGGCTGTGGATCGTTGTATGGATTTAAGCGATCAAGTCCTACTGCTTGAATTAATTGTATCGTTCGGGCATAATCGCCATCCTGAAGCTGCGGAAGATCCTTACCCGTTGCATCGTCACGATAAATTACTCTTAATTGAAATCCGTCTTTTTGAAGTTGAGTTACATTTAAATTGTAAATATTTTTCATCATCAGATTCCAGGTGGGAAGAATTTTTCCAAAATTGTCTTTGACAGCGATCTTCCGCGGGCGCAGGAGCTTTAGAAATACAACATCCTTTTCTCCACGGTTGGAATAGTCTTCGGTTAATTCACCGACTTTGTACGATCGGCCGTTGTAAGTGTATTCGTAAGCAACACCAAGAGCCTCATCATTCTGGAGTTTTCGCTGTAGAGTGATGTAACCTAATTCTTTGTTATAAGTAAATTCCGTTATGGCAAGTTTGCGCGCGCTGGTTATTTTTTCAAAATCGGTGCCGTTTACGTAGCCTTGCGGGTATAGATTTTCCAATTGGGCGTTAATGCCATCTGAACTTTTATCAGACAATCCCTGTAATTTAGCAAACAAGTCATTGTTCCCGTTGGATGCCGCTGATGCCGGAGGCAACAAAGATGAGTAGTAATTATTTTGACGATAAACACTACTGTCTGCTTCTGCCAGATCCATAAATCCTACGACGTCCCGTAATGTTTGTGTATCATTATTACGATTGAGCAAATACACCTCGACACGCGTTATGTTGATCCCTGAGGTGATTTGCGGAAGTGTACCGAGCCACTTTTCAAAATTTCTTCGAAAGAATTGACCAAGAAAGAAGTGACGATTCTCATCGTAGCTGGAGCCAACAATTTCAAACGGCCGTCCTTGTGAAGCGCCATTGGTACTCCCGGCAATATTGATAGTTGATTGCTTACCGCGTTGCGTTGTTGCAATCGATGTCACAAAGAGTTTTCCAAACTGAAGTTGTGCCTTTATGCCAAAAAGATTTTGGGCACCCTGTATCAAACTGTTGTTAAGCGGAAGACTTACGTTTCCTATCTCAAGCTTTTTTAAGATGTCTTCTTTAAAGCCTGTGTACTCGACCTTCATTTGATTTTGAAAGTCAAAGGAGTTGTTGTTGTCAAAGTTGGTAGTGATCTTCAGCTTCTCACCAACTTTCCCGGTAACGGCCAGATTAATTTGCTGATCAAACTCGAATCCTCCATTTGTTTGCTGACGGATTGGTATGGATGGATTTTGGATCTTTTGCCATTGCCCTCCAAAGTCCAGCGTCACAAATCCACGCGGGATCAATTCAACATAGCTCCCCCCGAAGATCCGGTCAAGGATCGGACTAACATATAACTTTGGTAAAAGATTGCGACTGCTGACGGCACTTTCACCATCCAGCGCTCTGCTTCGGTTTTTCCAATAGTCTTTAAGAATAGTCTGGTTCTGAAGGCGGGAGGCTTCATCAAAAGTCATGTACGACGGCGACCTGAAGTTTACAGTTCCCATCCTTTCGTAAATTGAATAGGTCCTGCCGGTATCCGGCAGCACCTCCAGTTTCATAAGTTTTGGGTCCTTCAGGAACAGCGGTGATTGGCCAGAATAATTAGAGAACGGGTCTCCATAGCGGTCAACCTGGCGGAAGGAAGGCTTATATAGTGGCCGGTACTTTATTGAGTCTTCCCGGGTAGTATCACGTCTATTGAATTGTGCGTTAGCGAGTAGCGGCCCGAGACATGATAGCAATATCATGCCCAGTTTTAGGGGTATTTGCTTTGTCCAGGTGCGGGAGTTCAACCGTAGCTATGCGTTTTTCAGTGCCTGCTTGACCAAATCTTCCAAGCTAATGGTATTTCCTGATTTTTTCAGAACTGTGTCGATACTTTTCTCGGCAGCGGCTCTTACTATTCCCAGGGTCATCAGTGCTGTTAACGCCTCATTACGAAGGGTATTGCTCACCATTCCGGTTAAAGTTAAGCTTTCATCCCCCCCGGATTTCTTGAGCTTATCTTTCAGTTCCAGGACCAGCCTTTGGGCGGTTTTTCCCCCTATTCCTTTCACTGCCTGAAGGGTGGCGGTATCGTCGCGGAGAATAGCGGATCTGAGCTCGGCGGGCGAAAGTGAGGAAAGAACCATCATGGCGGTATTTGGCCCCACTCCGTTTACCGAAATAAGGTTTAAAAACATGACTTTTTCGGCCTCGGTAGCAAAAGCGAAAAGGATGTGAGCGTCCTCTCTCACGACCATATAAGTTAATATACGGATGTCCTCTTTGTCCTTGATTTCAGAAAATGTATTAAATGAAATGGAAGCCTGGTATCCAACACCCCCCACATCCACGATGATGTGGGTTGGTTCTTTGTGAACAAGCTTGCCCCTGAGATAGGCGATCATCAATTATTTTTTTGGAGTGCTTTCTAGTTCTCTTGTTTGCGCGTCGACCACCGCAATGGCTGTCATATTCACAATCTCGCGGATAGAACTTCCTATCTGGAGAATGTGCACCGGTTTTTTCATACCCAAAAGGATTGGTCCTATTGTTTCCGCTCCTCCAATTTCCATTAACAATTTATAGGAAATGTTTGCGGAAGCAAGGTTTGGAAAGATTAATGTATTAGCTCCGTCTTTGGCCAGTGCACTAAACGGATATAATTCTCTTTGTAATTCACAATCAAGCGCCACGTTAGCCTGAATATCACCTTCTATTATTAAGTTAGGGTGTTGAAGCTTTGCAAGTCGGACAGCTTCACGGGTTCTATCCGGAATATCTCCCTTGCTTGAACCGAAGTTTGAATAGGACAAAACAGCAACACGAGGCTCCGCCTCAAAGAATTTTGCTCCCTGTACGGTGAGGCCGATAATGCCAACCAACTCTTCCGGCGTTGGATCAACATTCACCGTGCAGTCAGCGAAAAAATAGGTTCCCTTTTTGTTCAGGATTATATACATACCTGCGACACGTTTTACACCTGGGCGCAGGCCAATGATTTGTAATGAGGGAAGTATTGCCTTCGAATAATCCCTCGTAAGGCCGGAGATCATCGCGTCGGCTTCTCCAAAGTCAACCATCATTGCGGCAAAGGCATTCCGGTCACGCATAGCACGTTTGGCATCAACAAGGCTTACACCTTTGCGCTGGCGTTTTTCGTAATAGGCCTGAGTATATTTCGCATCACGAACTTTGTCTTCACGCGGATCGATGATTGTACAATCACTCAATTCCAGTTTGTTGTCTCTGATTAGACGTTCAATCTCCTCGCGATCGCCTAAAAGGATAGGTATTGCAATCTCTTCATCTTGAAGAACCTGTGCTGCCTTAAGGATTTTGAGATTATCCGCTTCAGCAAAAACAACTTTCTTCGGTGCTTTTTTAGCACGATCGATGACATCATTAATTAATTTCTGATCAATGCCGATGCGTTTTTGTAGAATTTGATGATAAGCGCCCCAATCGGTAATGGGCTTTAGCGCTATGCCGGAATCCATCGCCGCCTTAGCAACCGCAGGAGCCACCGTGGTGATCAGACGGGTGTCCATCGGTTTTGGAATGAGGTACTCTCTTCCAAACTCGATTTTGTCAAGACCGTAAGCCATCATCACCGTATCTGGAATCGGTTCTTTTGTAAGGGCTGCAAGGGCTTGGACTGCAGCGAGCTTCATTGCTTCGTTAATTTCAGTAGCCCTAACATCCAAAGCACCTCTGAATATGTAAGGGAATCCGAGAACATTATTTACTTGGTTAGGATGATCCGATCGGCCGGTTGCCATGATAATGTCTTTCCGTGTTTTCATGGCAAGATCATAATTGATCTCCGGGTTAGGATTTGATAAGGCAAAAACAATCGGATCTTTTGCCATGGATAAAAGATCAGCAGGGGTTATAACATCTGCTTTTGAAAGTCCTACAAAAACATCGGCGCCCTTCATTGCTTCTTGCAGGCTTTTTATTTTTCTCGTAGTGGCAAACTCTGCTTTATTAGAATCAAGATCTTTCCGTTCGGTACTGACAACACCTTTGCTGTCACACATGATCAGATTTTCTTTCTTCAATCCTAAAGCAATGTAAAGTTTCGAACAAGAGACTGCTGCTGCGCCGGCACCATTCATGACCAGAACGATAGTTTCAATCTTTTTCTCAATAATTTCAAGAGCATTGAGTAATGCTGCACTGGAAATGATCGCCGTACCATGCTGGTCATCGTGCATAATCGGGATATTCATTTTTTCACGAAGCACTTGCTCGATCTTAAAGCACTCCGGAGCTTTAATGTCTTCAAGATTGATACCGCCAAACGTTGGCTCAAGGGATTTTACAATCTTGATAAATTCGTCGGGATCTTCTTCTGCTATCTCAATGTCAAAGCTGTCGATCCCTGCATATTTTTTAAAGAGCACTGCTTTACCTTCCATTACCGGCTTGGATGCTTCTGGTCCAATATTTCCAAGGCAGAGAACTGCCGTCCCGTTTGATATAACAGCAACAAGATTACCCTTTGCGGTGTATTTGTATACGTCTTCTTTGTTTGCAAAAATTTCCATACAGGGCTCAGCCACACCCGGAGAGTAGGCGAGCGCTAAATCCAGCTGTGAGGTGAGAACTTTCGTTGGCACAACTTCAAGCTTCCCGGGCTTGCCCATCATGTGATAATTGAGAGCGTCTTCTTTTCTTACTTTAATGGCCATTTGAGTAGGTATTGAGCGTTCGAAGGTAATGCAAAATCAATTTGAAAATGTGAAAATGAAAGACGGGTCTTACAACCACCGTATCCCATTTTTAAATTATATCCTATTTAAATTTTCGAATTCCTACTTCCTATTTCTCAGGATATAGCACAGCCTGGAAGTAATTATTCATATTGAAATATTTCTTTGCGGCTTCCTGGATCTCCTTTGGAGTAAAAGCTTTCATCCTTGAGTTTATTGTGAGTATATCTGATGGATTCAGATTTAATTCTCCCGTGCGCTGCAGACGGTTAAGCCAGTACGAGTTGTCTTTGAGGTCAACCTGATGCTGCTTCTCAAATGTTTCTTTTACTTTATTGAGGTCTTCAACCGATGGGCCATTGTCCTTAATCTTTTGGATTTCATCAAACGTAGCCTTCATTAGCTTATCAACATTTTCAGGCCCACATGGCAGGGATACATTTATAGCGTAACTGTTATAGGGAATTTTGCTCAGGCTTCCGCTCATGCCACCACCGTAAATTCCACTCAACTCTTCGCGCAATGTCTCAATAAGCTTGATGTTCATCAACTCAATCAGTGCTTGCAGCTTGAGTTGTTCATTATCGGAGAAAGGAGCTTCACCTGTAAAAGCGATTGTGATAATGCTTTTTGGCTCATTGCCTTTTTTAATTGATCTTTTAACAACCCCCTTTACAGGACGTACTCCAAGATCTTTATAAG
>JBBRFP010000135.1:0-5753 GCA_038241465.1 Cytophagales bacterium
CTTGTTTGTTGATCTTTCAATTGCTTTAAAAACTTGTAGGCGGAAGGAGTTAACGATTGTTGATTTAACGTTGCAAGATAATAGGTTGGCCTGTCATAGGCGATAAGACCGAGATATTGAGTGTACTCCTGGCCATTAAACAGCACGTCACTTGCCAACTGAAGGTTTGGCTCGATCTTACCTTGCGTCGGTGCCCAGCAGTGCGTAGGAACAGGCTGTTCACTGGTACTGAAGTATTCAAAAATACCGGTCGCCTGCCATCGATAGAAATTTTCAGCGTCGGCTGGATCACTTATCGTAACATAAAAACCGAAATCCTCTTTCTTTTGAACACGGGCACTCCCGTTTGCATTAGTGAACAAAACCTCGCTGACCTGAAACCGTGCTTCGAACTTTTTAATATTCGGAACACTCACCATCTGTTCAGGCACCGAAGAGTATTTACCAGTTTTGGTTTCTATTTTCAGTTGGTACTTTCTTCCTACCACTCCGATCAATGTATTGGTTTTATATGATCCTGCAGTTGACATCTCCGTAAGAATCTCAATATTACCAAGATCATCTACAATTGAAACTTTAACGCTTCTTTCAGGAATAGCATAAACTTTCAGTGACTTGCTGTTATCGTACGGTACACTTCTTGAAATTTTTATAATATACGGACCAGGTCTATTGGTGATCCATCCATCCACTACCAATGCGCCTCCGGCGCCCGGGTAATCTAAACTTATCGGCGCAACGCATGCTGCCGAGGAGAGAATCATTAGCAAAACAAATAGTTTGTTCATGTCTCCTTTAGAATTTAAAATTATAGGTGATTGATGGAAATATTGTTCCGATAATAGAGAGCCGATAAGACTGTGTCTGATAACCTCCACTTTGCGGCTTGAAGAAAACTGAATAGGGGTTTTGTCTTCCGTATAAATTATAGATAGAGAAAGTCCAACTACCTTTCCACTTTTTGGATTTCTTCAGACTCTCTTCGATGGTGAATGCAATATCAAGTCGATGGTAGTCAGGAATTCGCGCTTGATTGCGCTCCGTGAATTGCGCAACAGCATATCCATCTACCAGATAAACTGAGCTTGGATAACTAATTGGTCTTCCAGTGCTGTAGGTAAAGTTTGCAGACAAACTCAATCTTCTGTTGAATACATAATTCGCTACAATGGCTAGATCATTGGGCTTATCAAAGTTGGAAGGATACTGCTTTCCAAAATTGATGGTTTCGGAAGGTGTGGTACCACTGACCTGCCTGAACGACCGTGCGTACGTATAGGCTATCCATCCGGTAAGCTTTCCTTCTTTCTTTTTTAATAAGAATTCAACTCCGTAGGCTTCTCCTTTAGCTGGAAGCAGGTCCGACTCAAGATATTGATTTAGAAAAAGATTGGCTCCGTCTTTATACTCCAAAATATTTTATACTTGTTTATAATAGCCTTCGACAGAGGCTTCCCACTTGTTTTGAAGGAAATTCCTGAAGTAGCCGATGGAGATCTGATTAGCGATCTGCGGCTTAATATAATAGTTGCTGCTCTTCCAAAGATCCAGAGGACTGACAGCGGTTGTATTGGAGATCAATTGGAGATATTGGAGATTTCTGTTATAGCTCACCTTTATTGAACTCGTCTTACTGACCGATGCTTTCATCGAAAGTCTTGGCTCCCATCCAGAATAATTCGTGATCTCTTCTCCGTTGGAAAAGCGAACAAATCCTGTCACTGTGGATGGTGTCTTTGGAGCATCACTTTCGTACAACGCAACATCATTCGGACCTCTTACTGAATAGTGGGAATAACGAACTCCGGCATGTATCGAAAAAATACTACTGATCTTAAACTCATCACTTGCGTAAAAGCCTGCCTCAACAGACTGCTCTTGCTGAAGAGAAACAGGATTGATAGATGAGTTTATCGCGGCGGTTAAGTTCCCGGGGTTGAATAAGTAATACGTAAGATTTGATCCAAAATCGACTCGGTGCCTGGCATTGGGTAAATATGCAAGATCAATTTTTATACCTCTGGTGTCAATGCCAAAAGTAGTTTCGAACTCTTTTCTCAGTTTAGTTCCTGTGATCTTGTTGCGATAATCTGAGTAGATCGCTGTTACATTGGCAAATAATTTACTGTTGATCACTGTATTCCACCGCAATGAAAAATTGGTCGTACTCCAGCCGTACGTTGTATCGGCCGCGAACTTAAACTGATCGGCGCTGCGGTATGCCGAGAAGACCAAATCATTCTTACCGTTGAACTGGTGGCGCATACGGAGATTCAGATCATAGAAATTGCTTGAACTTCTCTGGACATTCAAATCTGGAACACGTTTTATTATCCAGTCCGGATAAGCATATCTTCCGCCTACTATAAAAGTTGTCTTCTTTCCAAGGGGGCCCTCCAAGAGCAGACGGCTTGAAATGATACCGAGTCCACCGGTTCCAGATAGCTTAGTGGTGTTTCCGTCTTTCATCTTCACGTCGAGGATGGAAGAGGCCCGTCCTCCATAATTTGCTGGCATGCCGCCTTTATACAAAGTGACCTCTTTGACAAAATCTGGGTTAAACGTCGAGAAAAATCCAAACAAATGAGATGAATTAAACAATGGCACCTCGTCAAGCAGGATAAGGTTCTGGTCTACGTTTCCGCCGCGGACATTAAACCCGCTGGCGCCTTCCCCCACAGTACTTACACCCGGCAGAAGAAGAATACTCCTGACAACATCCATTTCACCCATAAATTGAGGGATGGATTTCAAAGTCTTTACATTTATCTTGATCAGTCCCGTCTCGGTAGACGAGACATTCGTATCAGTGCCACGTGAAAGGACGACGATCTCATCAAGCTCGGTCGCTTGTTCGAATATGTTAATGTCTATTTTTTGATCCTCGCTTAAGTTGATCACTTGTGTTGTTGCCAATTTTCCGACTGCCGTTACTCTTATCCTGTGAACGCCATAGGGCAACTTTAAAGAAAAAAATCCATCCTGGTTTGTAACGGTTGACTTGTCCTGTTCCTGAGCATACACCGTTGCTCCCACAATCGCCTCGTCGGACGTGGCGTCTTTGACGACGCCTGTGATCGCATAAAGATCACCGTAGTTGGTCTGGGTAGCAGGGATTGCTAAACTGGTTGTATCATCTGATTGAAGCAAGGTGGAAACAGGCGGAGTTCCTTTAAATAAAAAAACATACTTTGACTCATAAAACAAGAGATTACCAAGGCCTTTTTCCTTTAATTTGATAGCAAGAAAATTATCCAATGATAGATTGGCATCCGATCTTGGGATGGCGATGTCTTTTATCCAATCATTCTTATAAAAGAACTTTACTTTTTCTTTCTTTTCAATGATCTCAATAGCCTCTTTGAGCGTGATAACATCTTGATCTTTTTGAGAAAAACCTAGTCGTGGCAAAGCGAGCGCTGAGAGCATTAAAATCGAAAAAAAATAAAATACTGGGTGGCCTTTTTTAAAAGTCATTACCGGGGACTAAATGGGTCGGATAAAGATTCAAATAAAGAAATTAAACTTCATTACCATCGATGCAAAAAATTAAAATAGAAGGTAAAATAAAAAAGAGTGCTCCTTTCAGAGCACTCTTTTTAGAAATCAAATTTTCAAAATTACCAACCAGGATTTTGCTGAGCCGCTAACGTCGGATTCAGAATAATTTCCGAGGTCGGGATAGGCCACAAGAACCTGTAATCGGAGTATGGTACGGCTATGTGAGTAGCAATGGTTGCATTCGTTGCTGGTAAACCAGTATACAACGGCCTTAAGTTCCCCACGTTTGAACTAACCTTTGCTGGAATACCTCCACCCCATGAGTTAAATACCACATCAGCTGGATTTGCAAGACGGGTTATGTCCATCCAGCGTAAACCTTCGCAAAGAAATTCAATCCTGCGCTCGTTTAGAATAGCAGCTACTAACGCTGTTCCATCGGCAAAATCACCAATCCCGTCATACAATAGATCGGTACCCGCCGCATTAGCGCGGGCACGAATTGCATTATACAACGCAAATGCTCTTGCATTGGGCGCTGCGGCAAGCCCAGCCTGACGCTGAATTGCTTCAGCCATCGTCAACAAGACTTCTGCGTAACGCACGATAGGTGCATTGTCGGAACCACCCACAACATCTGAATACTTCTTGGTAAAATATCCGCCTTTACCACCACCTGTGGTAAGCTCGATGTTGATATTGACCATGTTAGAAGTCTTACGGAGGTCGGTTGAATTCCACCATGTCTGATTCCAGATATAGGGACTGATCGCAACAAGCGCACGTCCAGTCGTCGGAGCAGCAGAAGTGTTATACATTGATGGCAACGCACCGTTAACACCGGGATTATCCGTCACATCATTCTCAATCGAGAAAATTGATTCGGTATTTCCCTTGCTGTTTCCGGAAGTGAAAGGACCCATTGGATCTGCTGTCAATGAATATGTTCCATTGGTAGATGATGAGAACGGAGCCGTTGCTTGTGGCGCCAGCTTATTTCCTTCCAAAATCACATTCGCATAATCATTCATAAGCATGTAAAGCCGCACCTTCAAGGCGATAGCCGCCGCTTTTGTGGCGCGGCTGATCTTCAGACCACCGGTCCGGGTTGTTGGTAATACTGATTCAGAATAGTTCAGATCAGCAAGCATGTCTGCGTAGTTTTGCGTGACAGTTGCTCTTCCGTTTGTAACCTCTGTTCCTGCACTGGTTACATCCGCAACAGCCTTTTTTCTGTAAGGCATACCGCCCGCTGCTGCTGTTGGGTTATCCCAATAGGGACGGCTAAAGTGCTTTAACAACTCATGGTACGCCAGAGCTCTCATGAATGTACACTCACCTCTGTACTGATCAATTGTTGCTTGCGTAATACCTGTTAACGGAAGTTTAATCGCGTCCAATCCTGCGATCACGACATTTGCACGATTGATAAGTGCAAAAAGTGTCTGGAAGTGAAAATCAAGGTTTGCCGCAACTCCATCATAAGTATTTGAATAAGTAACAAGATAGAATGCCTGTGTATTAGCCACGTCTTCACCTCTGTTATCGCCTTGCTCTACATGGGCTGCTCCAAAAGGATATCCACGTACGGCACCACCTGCATAAAATCCGGACTGTGCGGCATCATAAACTCCCGTCACATTCAATGCAATGTGTTCGGGTGTATCAAAAGCAGCAGAACTTTGCAATGCAGTTTGCGAGCTGACATCAAGAATATTATCACATGAGCTTAATACCAGAACAGTTGCAATCAATGCACTTGTTAAAGCTTTATATGTTTTCATTATTTTCATCATTTAAATTTTTAGAGCCCGATATTTATACCAAGAGTATACGTACGACTTTGTGGGTTTACGTTATTGTCAATAGCGTTAACTCCTAACTCAGGATCAAGGCCTTTATAGCCTGTGATGATAAACGCATTTTGAACTTGAGCAAAAACCCTTACACTGCTGATGCTTTGTCCATTACCAAAAATTGATTTAGGCAGAGCGTAGGCTAATGAAATGTTCTGTACTCGCAGGAAGCTTCCGTCTTCAAGGAAACGAGAAATGCCTACGCCAGCTTGGTTAACCTGTGAATTGTTACCGATATACATTCTCGGATAACCTGTATTCGGATTTTCAGGCGTCCATGAATTTAATAATTCCGTACCTGAGTTCGTAAAGTCCATGTTAAGAAGTACATCCTGGCGAGTTTGGTTGTAAACTTTGTTACCCCCTGAGTATCGCAGGAACACATCCAAAGTGAAT
>JBBRFP010000136.1:0-5733 GCA_038241465.1 Cytophagales bacterium
CACATTAAGAATCCGTCCACAGAAGATCACCGATAATATTTATTTATTGAAAGGCTCTGGTGGTAACATCGGCTTGATGATCGGAAAAGATGGAACATTGATGATTGATGATCAATTTGCTCCACTGTCGAACAAAATAAACGGCGCTATCAAAACACTTGATCCCGGAGAGATCAAGTTTCTGATCAATACGCATATTCATGGTGATCATTCGGGTGGAAATGAAAATTTTAAAAGGATGGATGCCACGATCGTGGCACAAGACCAGGTGAGAGAGCGAATGATGAAGGAATCCGATGGAAGGAATGGTCAGAAGGTAGCACCCCGTGATCAGGATGCCTGGCCGGTTATTACGTTCCCGGATAGGATGACTTTTCATTTGAATGATGAAGACATCGATCTTATTCATCTCGATCCTGGTCATACCGATGGCGACGTTCTTGTGTATTTTAAGAAGGCGAACATTTATCATACCGGCGACGCGTTTACCCGTGGAGGCTACCCTTTTATCGATCTGTCAAATGGTGGTTCCTTCGCGGGATATATCAGTTCGCTTGATAAAATGCTTACGTTGATGGATGATAATTCGAAGGTCATTCCGGGCCATGGTGAACTCGCAACAAAAGCTGATGTCAAGATTTTTAGGGATAAACTTATTGACATTCGGGACCAGGTCAATGCAGCACTTAAAAAAGGGACCAAAATAGAAGATATTGGTGCGTTGGGAATTACCGATAAATATGAGGCCGCTTGGGGCAAAGGATTTGTGAAGGGAAAAGATTTTGTATTGCTGGTGGCAGAAAATATGAAGGCACAAATGCCTGTTACTATGAAGAAGGGTAAGAAATAGTTGAGATTTTAGGCGTCAGGCACCTCTGCGATGTCTGGCGCCGATTATACAATTCTTGCAGGGCCGAAATCCTAATGCAATTGCTTCCGATTCATCTTTAAAAAATATTCGGTTTATTTTTTTCATTCTCTTTCCGGAATAACAGCCTAATAATCCATAGATTTTCAGACGGGAGTGTCCTCCCAGTTTTATTGTACCATTTTTTATAAAACGATAAAGCTCCTGATCGGTGATTTCGCGATGGAGTATCATGCTGCATCATGAAAAATGATCCCCAGTGCGAACCGGATACCTGATCTTAGTCGACTTATGCCATGCTTCATTTTCGCGCGATAGAAACCTCGTGTGCCCTCCACAGGTCTGAAATTAGTGGTAAAGATCAGCGCATCGCCAATATTTATTCGCGTTCAAACAGCGCAGTGGCCTGCTGAAGATCGCCGTTCTTCACGGCATCCATGATCTGCTCGTCCGTTATCAATTCCGTGATTTTTGTCAAAATTCGTATTAGTTACCGCTTGTAGCCCTAAAGGTTACAAACGCGGCGTTCAAATTGAAATTAAAGGATTTCCAGGGCTGAGACCCCGAGGAGCACAAAGTATTTATTGTTGGTTCTCTACAAGAGCGAAAATCAAAATCTCGCTGACGCCGAAGATTGTGAGAATGAGTGGAAATGACGTTTATCGAGGTTGATTATAGGTTTTTTCGTAGAATTCTCTCCTCAAATCCTGCTGGTAATGTACTGGCAGGATTTTTATGTTGATAGAAGCATATCGCTATCGACTTATGAAATTAACGACTGAAACCCAAATAACACAGACTCTTTACGATGGAATTGTCAAGGCCGTCGAACGCGGCTATTACGAGAGCTTCAAGGTGATCAACAAGGAGATGACAACACCTGATGGCAAGAGCATTTACAATCCATCAGATATCACCATTTCAAGTCTTTATATATGTCATACAAACCCGGATGATAGTTCAGTTCTTTACTTGATCAAGACGGCGGATGGTCTAAAGGGAACATTGATCCACACTAAAGGTTCCCCTTCTGATTCCATCTCAAATTTTATTCAGGAAGTTAATTCCATCAATCAGGCATGCGGTGAAAAAAGAAAATTCTGGTACAATTTTGTTGGAAAGTAGAGGTTAATGCGGCTCAGGTTTCAAGAGCATTCTTACGAGTTATTTCTGCAGGGTAGGCAGGGTGATGTAATTGACGTCATGACTCATTAAATTTGAGTTCTCTCAAATCAGCATGAAGCTTCTTCCTTTAATTCTTTTTCTCTCCGCAAGTCATCTTTGCCTTTCGCAAAATGATTTCACCGCGCTTTACGCGAAAGCAAAAACGCATTACCAGAACAAGGAATATGCGGAATTCACGGACGCAATTCAAAAAGCAGTGCTTGTTCATCCCTACCATCAGGGAGCATTATATTATTCGGGTGTAGCTGCGGCGTTAAATTCAAAACCCGAAGCGGCAATTTCTTTTTTAAAAAAGGCCATTCTCATCGATTCGCGCTATGATCTGAAAAATCCGGATTTGAATTCTTTGAATGACAGAAGGGATTTTGTGGATCTACTTTCCCTTCAGGAAACAATGAATACTCCTGTCATTAATTCACAAGCATTTCTCCAGATCAAAGACCGGCAATTACACGTTGAGGGAATTGCCTTTAACCCACGCGATCGCAGCTTTTATTTTGGAAGTATCCATAAAAGAAAAATCGTAAAAGTGGCAGCCGCTGGATACACTATTAATTTTAACGAAACCCCTGACAAAGAAATGTTATCGGTCTTCGGATTAAAGGTGGACAATAGAAATAGGTTTCTTTGGGCATGCACATCACCTATTGAGGAAATGGAAGGATACGACTCAACATTCCGGTCGAAGGTTTTTAAATTTAGTATTCCTTATGGAGATGCCATCGATTCTTACGAGCCTCCAACAGACGTAAGGAATTCAGTTTTCGGCGATCTCACTATCAGCAGAAAAAATGAAATATATGTTTCAGATGGCAAGAATAATATAGTTTTCAAAGTAAATGAATCAACAAAAAAATTGGAGAAGTATTTTGAATCACCGGAGTTTGCCAACATTCAGGGTATTTGTTTTTCGGATGACAATACGCAGATGTTTATAGCAGATTATATTAAAGGCATCTATAAATTGAACATTAGAACAAAACAATTGTCGAAGATTGCCTGTACCCTGGATCTTTCGTTAAAGGGAATTGATGGGTTACTGTATTATAAAGGAAACCTAATCGCCATTCAAAATGGAGTTTTTCCGTTGAGGTCAGTAAAATTGATTTTGAACAAGGATGCTTCGACTGTAGTGAGTTTTAGAACAATAGACCGGGCGCGAACTGATTTTAATGAACCCACATTGGGAGTGATTGACGGTCGTACGCTTTATTATATCGCTAATAGTCAATGGGGTGGTTATGATGCTACCCATCATATAAAGCCATTTGATGACCTTGAGGACATTGTAATTCTAAAAGTAAATCTGGATGATTTGAAAGAGCGATGAGTATCGTTCAGGACAATCCGGCTAACTGTTGGGATGTCTTAGAATCAAATGGCCCCTGAATTCATTCTTTTATTCGACCCACTCCACTTTGGGCGATCGATAAAAATTAATTTCCATCGCCTTCATTCTCGCGCCATGTTTACCGAGTCGTACCCGGTATTCGCTCCACTTTCGATTGCCTTCAGGCGACCAGCCTATCTCGGCATAACCTGGTAATCGTGGGAAGGCCAGAAACTCAAGCTCGTCCATTGTTGAAATTGTTTCTGACCAAAGTGGAGCTTCTAAACCGAGAAGGTAATCTTTATAAATACCCGGTGCGGCAGTTGAGACCTTCCAGCTATACGCACTGTCAACTTCGATGTATGCTGCCCAATGTGTTCCGATCTTTTTTCCATTGAACTTTGTTGCAGAATCATAACTCATATCCAGATAAGCTACTTTTGAAGGTGACATAATGATTTGACTCAGTTTAGCAGCAGCTTTTTCGGCATACTGAGTTGATTTCCAATGTTGGACGATATCCTCCTCGTCAATATTCGCCTGCGCAATCTCCTCCCAGCCAATCATTTTCTTTTTATTTTTTCGAACGATTTTTTTAAACTGGTTTATAAACGAGATGTAATCCTGTTTTGGCGTCACGTGAGCCTCGTCACCTCCAATATGAAAATACGGTCCCGGAGTTATTGCGCAGATCTCGCGAATTACGTCTTCAACAAATTTGAATGTTGATGGATTGTCTATTCTCAATGTGCTGAAGCCAACGTCAATTCCTGTATATAACTTTTGTCGTTGTGGTTCCTTGCCGATATCCTGCGATTGCTTCTCTGATGATTTTCCTTCCTTTGAAATAACAGTGCCACCGTTCAATTCTCCGTAGGAAGCCAGCGCTGCATTGATATGTCCGGGCAGGTCAATCTCCGGAACGATCGTCACAAAGCGGTCTTTTGCGTAAGCCACAATATCGGAGTATTGTTCTTGAGTATAAAATCCCCCTTCACCACCCCCCACTTCTGTTTTTCCACCGTAGTTGGTGAGGTTGGGCCACGATTTTATTTCGATACGCCATCCCTGGTCGTCACTCAGATGAAGGTGAAGTACATTCATCTTGTAATGGCTTATCAGATCAATGTAACGCTTGACATCTTCAACACTAAAGAAATGCCGGGCAACATCTAGCATTGATCCACGCCAATGATACGCAGGATAGTCTCTGATAACTCCCGATGATATTAACCACGGACCTTTTTGAACCGTTACTGATTCAATAATAGCCGGGAGTAATTGACGTAGGGTTTGAATCCCATTAAATATTCCGTGCAGTTCCGGAGCGGAAAGTTTTATGTAGTCTTCGGTAATGATTAAGGCATAACCTTCAAAATCAAGATTCTGATCAGGTTTGGTTGTGAGAAAGATTGTGCCGGCACCGGGTGCTTCCGATCGGATCTTTACCGGTATGCTGAAACCTGTCGCTGATTTAAATCGGTCTGAAAGATATTGTCCTAAAAAATACAATGAGTCGTGTTCAACATAGATCTGGGTATCATCATCCAATTCAAACGAATTACCAGTCTTCGCAACGGACACGGGTTTGGGAATAATGCTTTCTTTCGTAAGATCTGTAGGTGGCCCTGCTGGCTTGCAACTGAAACTGATTAAAAGGACAATGAAGAAAAGGATTGGGAAGCCGATCAGCCGCATCTCTGAATGAATTTGATACAAATTAATTCATTTGAAGGAAAAGTTATTTAGATAATAGCGTGAAATGAGTGGACTAGCATGGTCGTATTTAACGATTACAGTAGTATTGATATGCTAATCATCAAAAAAGTGCCTTTATTCCTGCAATCCAATAATCCTATAAATATATCTTCTCTGTCGGCTCTTTGTGGTTAAAATTTATCATTTAGAGTAGTGATCATCTAAAATTTTTTAAATCCTCAGGAGTATCCAGGTCAATAGCACCTTCCGGGAAATGGATTGACGTGGTGCTCTCAGCATGTCTCTCAATTATTTTTTTCGCTCCATGCCCATCAGGCAAGGCCTCTATTTCAGAAAACAGGGATCGATGAAAAAGTGCGGGAACGCCGGGTGTTCCCGAATAGAAAGAAGCAATGATTGCGTCACTCTTTTCTTCAAAAGCTTTTTTTATATTTTTTAAATGATCAACCGTAAGCAGTGGCTGATCACAAACCATTACAATGATCGACTCAAGTTCAGCATCAATTTTCAAAGCCCGATGCAATCCGGCCTTGAGCGAGTTGCCCATGCCTTTTTCCCAGTTGGCGTTATAAATAATATCGATAGTAAGATGAGCGATGAGCTTGCGATGATTTTTTTCATTTGCCCCCAC
>JBBRFP010000137.1:0-5690 GCA_038241465.1 Cytophagales bacterium
TCAGGGGTATGAGCTATAACCCAACGACCATTCAATTGAAAGCAGTGATTGAAAAATGCCTATCACTATTTCTAGAAGCAGCTGCCGAAAAAAAGCTTGCGTTTTCAAACGAGATTTCAAAAGATATTTCAGTTTACGCAGATAAGAATCAGACCGAACTTGTTTTCAGAAATCTGATTCACAATGCTATTAAATTCACTCCGACTGGCGGAGCCATCTCACTAACAATCACACCTTCCGAACCGTATCTGGAAGTTTGCATCAGCGACACTGGCGTCGGCATGACACAGGAGCAGGTTGATAATCTTTTTCGAAATGTCACGGCGCGCACCACGCATGGCACAGACGGAGAAAAAGGAACAGGATTAGGATTGTTGTTATGCAAAGAGATGATGGAGAATAATGGTGGGAAACTATCGGTTACGAGTACGATTGGTAAGGGAAGTACCTTTCATGTTTATTTGAAGAAACATTCAAATTGAAATGAGTCGATGAGTATTACGTCCACGAGAAGCTCTCATACTTCACCTGATTTTGATCACAAAAATTCCTAAAATCCGAAAAGCAGGTATTGTTATTAAACTTCTTCGCCAGTGCTTCCAGCAAAAGATTCTCATCTTCCGGAATATTGAATAGCGGATATAGTTTCCAGACTTCTCCACCCTTAACAGTCGTCGTGTATTCATAGTCACTGTCTCCCCAATACTCTTTAACCGTCTTCCCGATGTCGTAGCCTTCGATCACGAGATTACCATTCTCGAAATAGGCGTCGACAGTGACTTTAATATCGGGGGTATGGAAGTGGAAGAGTTGCATTTAGGAGAATGAATGAAATATTTTTAGCATTGTAAAGGTAAAATATTTAACACACAGTGGCCTCGAAATACAGAGTTCACGTGTGCCTTGGCACAAACTTAATATCGCGGAGCTCTTTACTAGGTAAACGGCAGAGGGCGACGCTATTCTCTTTGGCATAGTTCAACGCAAGAGCTTTGCAGCAATATCTTTAAAAATTGATTTTACATTCAATTTAGGAAGAACCCAACGTATATGGTGTATCTTGTATTCTTATATAAACGGCATTGAATTCAAATCGCTAACGTAACAACCTTAATTTTCAGCGACTCGATGGCAAAAAACAACATCTCAATTATCTTCCTTCTCGTTAGTTCGGTCGGCGCCTTTTCACAGAGCGAAGACCTACTTGAATTCGAAAGGAAGATTGAAAAGTCAGTAGTTGAAACAAACATTCCTTTCCTTGAAAAAGCTTACGCTGATGATTTCAGATTCAAGCACGGTACTGGTTTAGTAGATTCAAAAGCTTCCTGGCTGAAATCTGTCTCGAATGCTAAGGGTCAATACGTCTCACGTGTTTTAGATTCGGTTGAGGTGGAGATCCATGATAAGATTGGGATTACCAATGGAAAAATTACGATTGCTCGTAAAACAGATGCCGCCGATAAGAATTACATGATTAAGTATGTAAGAATATACGTTAGAAAGAAAGATCAGTGGGAGCTGATCTCACACCGGACGGTGTATGAAATTGATTATAAATAAAGAGCCAATGAAACTATTCAACAACACGTTCCTCCTCCGCCTTGCCGTTGCTATCATTTTAATTATGCATAGCGTTCCGGGAATGTTTGATGGTGGTGTGAATAATTTTGGTGAACACTACCTCAATCAGGTTGGCCTTGCACCGTTTGGAATTCCGATCGCGTGGGCAATAAAGTTATCACACTTGGGGGCTGCGGTGTGTCTGCTTCTCGATAAGTACGTAAAGTGGGCTTGCCTGATTACGATTGCCATATTGGTGGTAGGTATCTTCATGGTTCATCTGAAAGAGGGCTGGTACGTGGTTGGCGGTGGCAGGAATGGGGTGGAGTTTAATTTCCTACTGATTGCTGTATTGATAAGTCTTATGCTTTCAAAATCAGGAAAATAAGGAAATACATTCACCACAGAGCACGCAAAGCAATGCACAGGGAGATTCAAAGAGCGTAAATGAAAACCAAACTATCTACGTGTGCATTTCTGGGCATTCTCTTACACTCCCTGGGGTGAGGTGTATTAATTTCAATTGAATTGCTCTTTAAATAAAAAACGCAAATGGGATTTTCTAATAGCATCATTGCAATAAACGGCGAGCACTTAGACAGATCGGAAGAGATATTTACTATTTTCAATTACATTGACAATAAGAAAGATCAAACCTTCTATCACTGGGATCAGGCAAGCGAATATCTGTTTACCAACTATGTAGAATTTGCCAATAAAGAAATTGCCTTGCGCGGCATTTGGATTGACAACGGATGGACGATGATCTGTGATCCGGAACTAGTGGATCCAACAGAAGAAGAAAAGCTCATTTCCTTATCGAGATTATTAAATACTGAAGTCTGGACATTCCTCATTCAAACTTCCTCCGCATCTTATTCATTTGCGAAGTTCGATCACACCAAGACAAGAAGTTTTTTTGTCAGCAAGAGCAAAGTGGTAGAGAATACCGGAAGTCCATTAGCTCAAGAGAAGGGATTTAACATCAATGAGAATTTTTGTGTTGGGGAAATTTCTTCGATTGGCAAGAATCTAGGGATAAATATTAATCCGGAGGGGAGATTGGATTATGTTGTTAAAGAATTGGCATATGATGATGAGCTGAAGATTCAGTTGGCGAAGTTAAAATGATTCAGAATTATACTCGGTGGATGATGATGAGTGGTAGGTAAAGCCTGCCGTTATGATTCGCATATAACGTAGCAGCCTGCATGGGCGGTGTTTCAATTCAAAAAAATATTGCCACGAAAAAATATTGAAACCCGCATAGGATTCCGTCATCCCGTAACTCGCTTTTGTCGAACCCTGCCAACGACATACAACGCTCCCCTTCTTACGCCGAGATACAAAACAGAAGTGATCACACAAATAATGGTTCCAACCCCTGTGGGCAAAACAGCACCCAACGTGACAGTCATACCCAACACAAATCCTAGCAAACACTCGGATCGATAAACAGGAAAAAATAATGCGATTACAAAAATTCCCAACATCATATTGTTGATCACCTCATTGTAACCAAATGAAAAAGAGACTGCCATGGTCGTTGCATATAGCAACGAGACTGCGAACGAGTATAGCACTGGCTTCACATTTACTTCCGTCCCGCTTTCGACAGGATGGAAGACCCTTTTCTGAATACGCCACGTGAGGAACCATGCAAGTAAGGGAAGCAACAAACCTCCCCAGGCGTTTGAGATTTCGGGCAAATCTTTATCTGCTAGGATATGATGACGGGGTATGCCGCCGTGGGTATAATTCCAAGTCAGCAGCGACTCAATGGCAATTGTCACTGCTATAACAACGAATAGCCGGATTCTAAAAAAAGATCCTTCAGTCATTCTGGTTATTACGGGAATGGGTAGGGTAAGTTGCCTCCTACTTGCTAATTCTCGCAGTATTAATGTCTTTCATCAACACTGTAAAATTCCTTTGCAACCGATGGCAACTTGTTGCTACGCCGTGGTCACTTTATCCGACACAAGAAAATTTTCAATTGCCATTCGGGGCAAAAAATACCATCTCCTAGTTGTTATTGTCTTTCATCAACACAACAAGTCCTTTTGCAACGGATTGCATAGAAGATTTTATGAATTCAAAAATATTTTCATTTGCCTTCCGTGAAAATCCCTTCTCAGCAAGCCCCATTCTCAGAACTTTATTGCAACCAATAACCTAAAAAGAACGTTGTATCGAACATGGTTAAGATTCCTGACGAAAGCCGTCTCCTACAATACTCAATGAAAAACGAAAGTGCTGCCCCGAAGGAGCAATGGGATGATATTGTATTCGAAAATCGGAACAAAGAGTACGGAGCATACGTAGTCCGGAAGGCATACTCCAGGAACGTAGTGATATCGTTGGGAATTACATTTCTTGCGTTGATTTTCGTCGTAGCTTATCCGGTTATTGCCAAGATGATCAGGGGTGCGAAACCGGAGTCTGAAAAAGAAATTATTCACTCAACTGTTAATCTGGATCAACCGCCTCCGATCATGCCGAATCAGCCACCTCCACCAAGAGTGGAAGTGCCACCACCGATAAAAACAATCATTAAATTTCTTCCTCCCAAGGTCGTTGATAAAGAACCTGAGTTAGAAGAAAAAATGCCAACGATTGAAGAGATCAAGGTGGCTGATACCGGTCCTGAAACACAGGAGGGAACCGGTGACGTAGTTTTCACAGAACCTGTACAAGATGAAGGTGAAGATCCAAACCAGATCTTTCTTGTTGTAGAGCAGATGCCAGAATTTCCAGGCGGTCGGGAAGCCTTGCTTGCTTTTATAAGAAATAATATGAGGTACCCGGCACAAGCGAGACGTCTGCAAACTGAGGGCACCGTTTATGTCACGTTTGTTGTGGATACTGACGGTAAAGTCGGCGACATCCAGGTTGTGAAAGGTATTGGAGCAGGTTGCGATGAAGAGGCAGCGAGAGTTGTCAGACTCTTTCCACCGTGGAAGGGAGGCAAGCAACGCGGAAGACCGGTAAAAGTGAGGTTCACACTTCCACTAAAGTTTAAGATATAAGTAGGTTCTGGGCTGCTTCGTTGCAGGCTGCTACTGCCAAGCCGTAAAGGCCACTCGAAGTTATAAATGAAAAATAAATTGGGCGTTCTTGATGCCGTTGTCATGCTACACGAATGTTGGTGTTCACCAACAAGAAATCTCAAAACGATGAGTTATTGGTGAAAAATACCAACAGCGGGATCGGCAGCTTCGCTGCAGGCTTTTTAACTCTAAGGCGCGAAGGCCACGCAAAGTGATACTGAAAATAAAAAATAGAAAGTAAGCGTGCCTTGAGGGTGTCTCAATCACTCCCGAAGAGCGCCTCATTTCTTTGCGCCTGTCCCAGAACTTGACGAAGTTGCACCATGTGTTACCATAAATCCTTTGTTGCCGGTGTTGAGGAGTTGCTGGCTCATTACAGTGCCTCCTTTGAATCAATTACAGAAGAGATGGAACCCATGCGCGAACAATTCGTTCTGTTGTTGCGGAAAGATCAAGGATTGAATCTTAGCGAATCTAATGAGATGGGGGAAAAACTTATCGCCTACTCTCAAAAAGATGCTTTGCCGGCGACGTTAACGAAACAAGAATTATCAGAGCTTAAATGGTATCTCAAAACGCTCACCAGCATTGATGAGGACGGTGTAAAACGCTATTATGAAAACGGATTTGATTACCTGCCAACGCCTATTATCACTGCAGGCAACCCGGATAAATTTCAATTATTCAAATGGGGATTGATTCCCTTCTTCATGACCGATAAAGAAAAGGCCATGCAGCTCCGGACGCAATTATTAAACTGTGTGTCTGAAGAAATGTATAACACACCCTCCTATCGTGAGGCGGCGAAGAATGCGCAGCGTTGTCTCATACCCGTGACTGGTTTTTTTGAGTGGCGTTGGCTCGACGAAGCAGGGACAGTGAAGATTCCCTATTACGTCACGTTCCGCGATCAGAAAGTCAGGTCCATGGCTGGGCTTTACAGCCGGTGGAAGGATAAGGAAACCGATCAGTATCACTACACCTATACGTTGCTCACCGCCAGGGCCAACACGATTCTTGAGTATGTTCATAACAACAAACAACGGATGCCGGTGTTTATTGACAAGGACAACGAAAAAG
>JBBRFP010000138.1:0-5690 GCA_038241465.1 Cytophagales bacterium
TCAATTCATTATAAGCAATTGCAATCTCAGTAATCAGGTTGGTCACCATAAAATTTTTGCCCTCAATGGTTGACAGAAAACTAAACACCGCTGACTTTTTCGCATTTCGCAGCTTCTTCCATATGTCTACTTCCCATGATACGGTTGCCGCTACCATAAAATCAGGTAACGGGTCCGGGAATTCCTGATCGGGTGCTATTTTAGAATTGGCCTCGACCGAACCACTTCGTGTATACCTTGCAACCTTTTCAACACCAGCACCAGCGGTTATATCAACAAACGGTAAGTACTGTCCTTTCCTTGCTCTAACTTCGTTGCTAGCGATGTTAATCTCTTGCAGGATAATGTTCAAATCCTGATTGTTTCTCAGCGCGGTATCGATCAAGACAATAAGGTCAGGATCTGTGAAGAATTCTTTCCAGTTGACTTTTGCGGTATTAACTGTATCCCGCACCTGATTATAACTTACCGGCATATTCTTATTCTCAGTTTTACGAACCAATGATGGTACGCACGCCGTGAACATCAGGGAGATGCAGCCCGTTGCGATATACTTCAATATTCTCTTAGTGTGCATTGTCGTCGCTTTGAGATTGAGGAAAATCGTCCATTTTGTGAACGAGGCTATCAGTTAACGAATCATGGTCTTCATCTCGGATAAGTTTACGGCCATCGGCCATGGTACCAAATATGAAGTACAATCCCGGAACAATGATCACTCCGAACACGGTTCCAAAAAGCATACCTCCAAGTGCAGACGAACCGATGGTTCGGCTACCAATAGCGCCGGCTCCGTGGGCTACTACCAGCGGGATCAATCCCGCGATGAATGCAAATGAGGTCATTAAGATTGGGCGGAAGCGTACCCTGGCTCCTTCGATCGCCGCTTCAAGAATAGTCAGCCCCTGCGCATGCTTCTGAACGGCAAACTCTACGATCAACACGGCATTTTTTCCCAACAACCCGATGAGCATGATCAATCCGACCTGAGCATAAATGTCATTTGCCAGCCCCATTGTTTTGATCAGCATGAAAGATCCGAAGACCCCTGCCGGCAGAGAAAGGATGACAGCTAATGGAATAATAAAACTTTCGTATTGTGCAGCCAGCACGAGGTAGACGAATCCCAACACGATGATGAAGATAATAATCGCTTCATTTCCCCGTCTTACTTCATCATACGAAAGTGCTGCCCAGTCGATGTCGAATCCGCGAGGCAATGTTTTGGCGGCCACTTCTTTGACCGCAGCGATTGCTTCACCACTACTGTATCCTTTTGCCGGACCACCCCGGATAGCGGCCGTGTTGTACATATTAAAGCGGTTGATTTCATTGGCACCTTGCTTCTTTTTGATTTTCATAAAAGCAGAGAAGGGAACCATTTCATCACGATCATTTTTTACCCATAGATTCAAAACATCTTGAGGCAGCTGTCTGAATTCAGGAGCGGCCTGCACGAACACCTTAAAAAAGCGTTGATATTTTATAAAGCCCAACTCATACGTACTTCCAACAAAAATGGAAAGAGTATTCATAGCGTTGCCAATCGAAACGCCTTTTTGCATCGCCAATTGGTTGTCGATCTCAATCTCATATTGCGGGTAGTTGGCGCTAAAAAAGGTGAATAAACCCGTAAGCTCTTTGCGCTCTTCCAGCGCTTCCATGAATTCATTCTTTACTTTCTCAAGGTCGTCGTAGGTGCCATCAGGATTTTTGTCAAGCATTTGCAATGCAAACCCCCCTGCTGCACCAAACCCCGGTACTGCTGGCGGATCGAAGAACTCGATGGTAGCGCCGGGAAGCTTTTTGGCTATTTCCTCTAATTCAACGGTGATTTCCTGAACAGTATGTTCACGTTCCGACCACGGCTTCAGATTGATCAAACACGTTCCCGCATTGGATCCACGACCTTCGGTCAACACTTCGTAACCTGCAATAGAAGAAACCGATTCAATCCCTTCGACATTCGCTACAAGCTTTTGGAGTTGAAGGGAGATGTCATTCGTTCGCTCAAGCGTGGAACCGGGAGGTGTTTGAACGATCGCATAAAGCATCCCTTGATCTTCACTGGGAATAAATCCCGAAGGAAGGTTACTGGCTATCAAAACGATTCCACTCGTAAAGACCAGCCAGAGAACCACCGTTACCCATCTGCGCCCTGCGATTCTTTGTAGCAGCCAAACATATTTCTTTGTGAGTTTTTCAAATAGAATATTGAAACCGTCCAGCAAATTGTCGAGTATATTTTTCTTCTTGTTTTTTTTATGATTGTTCTTCAAGATCATCGCACACAGAACAGGAGTAAGAGTAAGTGCGATCAGACCGGAAAGAACAATGGCACTCGCCATCGTAATGGAGAACTGCCGATAGAACACGCCTACCGGGCCCGACATAAATGCGATCGGAACGAACACGGCGGTCATCAGCAGCGTAATAGCAATAACGGCTCCGCTGATCTCTCCCAGAACTTTTTGAACGGCTTTGTAGGGAGAAATATTTTCTTCGGCCATCTTGGCATGTACGGCTTCCACCACCACAATCGCATCGTCCACCACAATACCAATCGCCAATACTATACCAAACAGCGTGATCATGTTAATCGTGAGTCCAAACGCTTGCATGAAAATAAATGCACCGATCAGGGATATCGGAACAGCCAGTGTTGGTATTAATGTAGATCGCCAGTCGCCCAGAAAAATGAAGACCACCAACGCCACCAGGATAAACGCATCCCGCAAAGTATGAATCACATTCTCAGTGGATGCATCTAAGAACTGGGAAACATCATAGCTGATTTCAATTTTCATTCCCGGAGGAAAATCTTTCTCCAACTCATCCAATTTCTTTTTTACGTTGGCAATTACTGTACTGGCGTTACTTCCATACGTCTGTTTAAGCACGATCGCTGCGGATGGATAGCCATTGATGTTGGAATAGATATCATAATACTCGCTTCCAAGATTAACCGTTGCAATATCTTTTAGTCTAAGTATTTCGCCTTTGGCATTGGCCTTGATAATTATATTCTCATATTCTTTAGGATCACTGTATCGATCAGAATAAGCCAACACATACTCAAGAGCTTCAGCGCGTTTTGCATCACCACGACCAATACGGCCAGGTTTACCGATGATACTTTGGTCGGCCATTGCATTCATAACTTCATCCGGTGATATCTCATAGGCGCGCATGCGATCCGGATTTAGCCAAATACGCATAGCATATTGTCGGCTTCCCAAAATTCTTGCCTGCCCGATTCCATTAATGCGTTGCAACTCTGGTATCATCGTAACCCCGGCATAGTTGAACAAGAACTTCATGTTTGCATTCTTGTCGGTGCTGTACAGGTTCACATACATGAGCATACTGGGAATTACCGGCGTGATAATCACACCCTCACGTTGCACCAGTATCGGAAGTCTGTTCCGCACTTGTTCAACACGATTAGAAACCTGCACCAAAGCCTGGTTGATATCTGTGCCGGGCTCAAATATTACCTGAACGTTCGCTTCACCCGCACTGGTCGCGTCGGAGGACATATATCGCATGCCCCATGCTCCGTTAATCGCTTGCTCAATCGGAATAATCACGGACTCGGTAAGAGTCTTGGCGCTGGCTCCAGGATAAGAAGCGGAAACCATGACTACTGGTGGCGCAATAGAAGGGAACTGCGAAGTAGGCATTGTATTAATAGACAGTATGCCAATGAAAATAATTACGAGCGATAGTACAATCGCGAGTACCGGCCGTTTTAGAAATGCATTAAACATTCTATATCTCTGTTAGATTGAATTATTCGACATATACTTTTAGGCGAGGCATAATGGTTTTCATGTCCTCGAACTTATACTCGCCGATTTTCTCTTCATCTCTTACTTTGCGTATGCCTTCCAGCATGATCTTATCAGTTTCGTTAACGCCGGATGAAATGAAGTACAAGTCGGGCAGCTCACCACTGATGTTTATTTCCCGTTGCCGGATGATATTATCCTTGTCGACTACAAAAACATATTTCTTCTCCAGCACTTCAAATGTTGCCTTTTGCGGGATAATCAAAGCGTTTTTGAGTGGCGAAGTGGCAATGATATTTCCTGTTTCGCCATGCCTTAGCAGTCCTTTAGGATTAGGGAAAGTTGCCCTGAAAGCAATGTTGCCTGTCTCATTGTTAAAATCAGCCTCGATGGCTTTTACAAGTCCAGCGTACTCAAAAAGCTCATTATTCGCCATCTGAAGTTTTACTTTCATGAGGCTATCGTTTTTTAAATGAGACTTATAATTGAGGTACTCCGCTTCGGGCACATTGAAGTAAACCCACATTTCACTGTTGTCAGACAGCGTCGTCAGCAAATCGCCTTCATTCACAAGACTTCCCAATCTTACCTGGAAGCGATCCATGATGCCGTCAAAAGGAGCTCTGATCTCCGTGAAACTCAGGTGTACGGCCGCCAGCGATACTCCGGCTTTTGCCTTGTCAAATTTTGCTTTTGCTAACGCCAGTTCATTGGGCGAGACTACATTGCTGTCCGCCAGTTGCTTCGTGTTCAGAAATTCGATCTCCGCATACCTGGCTTCCGCTTCTGCTCTTTGTAATTCTGCTTTGTATAGCAGCGGCATGATTTGAAACATCATTTGATTTTTTTTGATGAACTTCCCTTCATCCACATAAATATTTTGCAGATAGCCTTTCTCCAGGGCACGCAACTCAATGTGCTGTATCGCGCGGATTTGACAAACGTAGGAACGGGTAACCAACGTGTCTCTCTTCAGTGGACTGGTAACCAGGAAATTGTACTCTTCTTCCTTTTCTTCGGATTTTGACGAGCAGCTTGTAAAGCACAACCCGGCAAACAAGCCACCGAACATGAGCATGCATATTTTATTAACCATCTTTTATGGAGTTAAGAACCTGAAAATTTTAATGATAATAATAGGGCGGGCGCTTACCCCTTGAGTCCTATCCGATGAGCGACTAACAGAAGTCTGACAGAAACAATAATTTGATGATTGCACCAGCGACTCGGATCGGTGCTCCCATCGCGGATTTCAAATCCTGAATACGCTGTAATTGATGTACCGACAGGATGCAGGAGAATAAAAATAGTTAGGAAGAAAGAGGCTCCCTTTTATAAAAACCGATAACGAGGAGGAACTGCCTTCAGCGTATTTTTTAAGTGACTTGAATTCATCATCTGCGTTTTCGAAGGGCATTGGATCCAAGCTATTCTCAGGAGTTGCCATCAACGTGGTACTCGCATGAAACAATTCAGAAGCATTTTGTGATATGAAAATGGTGGAATTCGATTTCGCTTTTACAATTGGCGCTACGGAAGGATCTGCATACAGCGAGACAGTCAGCAGCAGCAGCCCAACAAGCAAAGGGAATCTATCTCTGAATGCTCGCGAAACAACATGTTTGGAATACAATCGCATTCTCCTCATAATTTTCTGATCTCTTTAAATTCCGCCTCAAAAATCAGAAATCCGCACACCAAATTTCATTAACATTTTTTATGTTACTCATAAATATTTTTAATGTGACCTCGCTGGTACTTTTCATACCAGTCGAACGTATCCTTGACAATTCGATCCTTTTCCATCTTCATAAAAGACAGAAACGCATCGGCTACTGGAGAGTGCTTTTTTCCTTTCATCCAGATCAGACGCCACACAGTTTTGATCGGCAGCCCTCT
>JBBRFP010000139.1:0-5603 GCA_038241465.1 Cytophagales bacterium
TCGAAGTAATAGCCCGGTGATTCAATATGTCCCCTTAGCTCTGAAGAAAAGTAGAGATATGAATAAATATTTTCACGACGGTCATCCAACAGCACATACTGGTCATCGCAAACGGCAAGCGAAAGATCAGTCATTACCGGCTGGCCTTTAGAATCTTTCACTTCTATTGAAAGCGTTACTTTTTCACGGGGCTTAAATGTTTTTTGATTTGATTCCAATTTAATCGACAGCCCTTCCTGTTGATCAATAAACGTTAATCGTTCACAAAGCGGTATTCCACTTTCTTCAAGTACGGTTATTTGTACAACACCTGTTGGAAAGTTTTTTTTCGGAATCTTAACAAACGAAAGAGTATTGGGAATCGTTATTTTGGCAGCATAACAAATAATGCCACGCGTTTGTGCGATTACCAACACAGTTTTATTTAACCCGGTTGATTGGATTCGTGCCACAACATCTTCGGAGGTTGAAGCATTAGTAACGGATAATGCAACACCGGAATCTTTTACAGAAGGCAAGACGATTTCCATTTTTGGGTCATCGATAATTGCGCGATAGACCTTTCCTTTTAGAGGTACCATGGCCACTGCACCCATTCCAAGCACATTGCTTTGAAATTCCGCGATGGATTGTCCTTCATTGTCTACAATTTTTCCCTTGATTTTTCTGGCCAACCCATCCTCACCAATTGCTTTAAAGGCAAGTTTACTCTTAAACCCCGCAACCCACTCACCACCTTCAGCAAAGAACTGTACGCCGACCTTGTTCTTCAGCGCTACACCATCCGGCATCGTTTCCCCATTCCAAATCTTTATTTGGCGACGAAAGAAATATTCGGTATCAAAATTCTTCATCCACCGAGTGTAACCTTGAACTAGATAATTTCCAGAAGGCAAAGAGTCGGAGAGATGAAAGCTGCCGTTTGCCGACCCGGCGTCAACAAATATTTTGAGTTGTTTTACAAGCTCTTTCTTTTCTGTGAGAAGGTCGACATATAACGTGCGACTGAAAGGAGATGGTTCGTGTTGAGCTCCGGCGACAAGGTAAGCTTTGAACCAGATAGTCTCCCCGGCAGAGTAATAGGGACGATCAAAGTGTAGGTAGACTTTTTCTTGTGGAAGTTCTTCTAGATATTTTTTAAAGCCTGATATTATTTTCTCTTGTGGGGTATCAGCACGGAAGCCAAAAGCAAAAACCAACAGAATGGGTAGACAATTCCAAAAGCGGATTGAACTGACGAATTTCATTTTAGATCGGGAATAAATTACTTTGAGATTAAAAATAGACGAAAAAAATTCTATTCAACATGCATTAAGAAAAATTAACCCCAACTTTAACTTTAATTAACATCAACTTTTATTTGCCAATTGACCACACGCCGCATCAATATCTTTCCCACGGCTTTTTCGCACACGTGCGGTAATGCCATTACTTTCAAGCAGATGCTGATACATTAAGATCTTATCTTCTCCCGCTTGACGAAACTCGCCTTCGTCGATCGGGTTGTATTCAATAAGATTAACTTTTGATGGAATGATCTTGCAAAATTTCAAAAGTGCTTGAGCGTGTTCCATCGAATCGTTGATTCCGTCCCATACAACGTACTCGTACGTCACTTTCTTTTTTCTTTTTGCGTACCAGTATTTCAATGCCTCTGCCAGTTCTTCCAGGGAGTTAGTGTCGTTAATCGGCATAATGGAAGATCGCGTTTCGTTCAACGCAGCATGTAAGGACACAGCAAGGTTGAATTTTACCTCATCGTCTGCCATCTTAATGATCATCTTGGCAATGCCAACAGTGGACACCGTGATTCGTTTGGCTGCCATGTTCAATCCTTGCGGCGACGTGATCTTGTCAATAGCGGCGATCACATTTGCATAATTCAGCAAAGGCTCACCCATACCCATGAACACGATGTTCGTTAGTGGTCTTCCAAAATATAATTCTGATTGCTCCCGTATAGCAGCCACCTGATCGTAGATCTCATCAGGGTTTAGATTACGCATTCTTTTTAATCTCGCAGTAGCACAGAACTTACATGCCAAACTGCAACCAACCTGGGAGGATACACACGCAGTGATTCGCTTTTCTGCTGGAATTAGAACGGACTCAACGATTAATCCATCGTGAAGTTTCACAGCGTTTTTAATAGTGCCGTCATTGCTTCGCTGCATCGTATCCACCAGTACGTGATTGATGGCGAAATGCGATTTCAACATTTCACGAGTGGCTAGCGACAGATTTGTCATTTGTTCAAAATCCTTAGCGGATTTTTTCCAGAGCCACTCATATACTTGCAATGCGCGAAACGCTTTGTCGCCATGCTGAACAAAGAATTCCTTCAGCTCGTCAAGCTTTAGCTTTCTAATATCCCTTCTTGGCTGCGTTTCGGTTTCCATTATTTAATTCTTGTGAATGTTTTTACTTCACACTCATTCTTGGCGTTGTGAACTTTTAATGTTGATTCGGTTAGTTGGTCAATTAGCAATTGCTGAGTCATAATTCCAGACTTCTCATCTAGCAGTAAGAGCTCCTGACCATGTATCGCGTATTTGAAAGTAGCCATGCCTGCGCCTTTCTTTTCACCCACTGAAAAAATTCCATCCTCGCCGGTTCCTTTTTTACCAAACCGAATGATCCGCGCAACCGAGGAATATCCCGAGGATTTCATTGCTGGCAACAGTTCTTTTTCCGTTTCACTCTCTTTTATATTATTTTCAAAGCAGGTTTTCTCTTCGCTTAATTGCCATGTACCGATAATGGATTGGGCCTTGCTGAGATACCCCAGCAACATAAGCCCTGTCAGAATCACATATTTCATACGCCAGCGTTTTGAATTACAAATTTACGTTTAAAATTTGAGTGTAGTTTTTTGATCAGAGCAGCTCCAAATAGCCTGCCAATATTTTAATTCGTTTGCGTGTCCTTGTTTTAACCCTAATCAAGCTTTTATCTTTAGCCTTTAGACTTTCACTTTAAGACTATGCAAAAGAGTAATGCAATTGTAATCACGGCTGGATACCTAGACACGTATAGCGGCAAAACTGCTCATGGCCTTATAAGAGGAACAGAACGTTTTAATATTCTTGGCGTCATTGATAATAAGTATCCAGGCAAAGATGCCGGTGAGGTATTGGATGGAAAAAAGAGAGACATTCCAGTTTATAGTTCAATTGCAGCGTTTGTAAAGCAAAGCCCCGTTAAAGCTGATTACTGTGTGGTTGGGGTCGCAACAAAAGGAGGTGTCATTCCTGAATCGCTAAGTCTTATGCTCCGGGAAGCACTTGAAAATAATTTTAATATCGTAAATGGTCTTCATGATTATGTATCGGATCATCCTGATCTCGCGTCCCTGGCTAGAAGCAAGGGCCTTGAATTGATCGATGTCAGGAAACCTAAGAAGTTCCAAGATCTTCATTTCTGGTCAGGTACTATCGCCAAAGTGAAATGCCCCAAGATCGCGGTGCTCGGAACCGACTGCGCTTTAGGAAAACGGACGACTACCCGTTTTTTGGTTGAATCAATGAGAAAGGCAGGGTTCAAGGCTGAAATGATCTATACAGGACAGACGGGTTGGATGCAGGGTGCTAAATATGGTTTCATTTTCGATTCGACACTTAATGATTTCATTTCAGGAGAAATGGAGCATGCTATTGTTCAATGCTGGGAGGAGGCCAAACCTGATATCATTTTTATTGAAGGACAATCTTCCCTTAGAAATCCCAGCGGACCGGCCGGGGCTGAGTGGATCGTTTCCGGTGCCGCGGATGCAGTAGTGCTTCAGCATAACCCGGCACGTAAGCAGTATAAAGACATGGAGTATTATCCAGCATACCTGCCAGACCCAAAAGATGAGATCGAACTAATAAAAATCTATGGCGCGCCTACTGTTGCTTTAATGGTTAATTCAGCCAAAATGACGCTGGAAGCCGCCCGTACTTATGCCGCAGAATACACAAAGAAGCTTGGCATTCCAGCTATTCTTCCTCTGGAAGATGGAGTAGATTCGCTCGTTCCTGTGTTCAAAGCGATGTTAGCGAAACGAAAAATTGAGAATAGGTGAATATTATATTTTGAATTGTTTCGACTCTGAACTTTGCACCGTGAACAAAAGACAATAAATGAAAATAAAGCACATAAAAGTCTGGTCTGCCGACTTAGGAAACACAAAGCCCTACACCATCGCATTCAAAACTGTTGATGAGGTAATCAATGTATTTGCAGAAGTCACGCTTGAGAATGGTCTCACCGGTATCGGTGCTGGTGCCCCCAGCCAATATGTTACAGGCGAGAGTCTTGAGGAGACAAATACCGCTTTGGCTGAAAAAAACGTAGAATTTCTATTAGGAAGAGACATTCGTGAGATAAATCTTTTGCTATTTGAAATTTATAAGAATTTCTCAAAAACACCGGCTGCACAGGCTATTCTTGATATCGCTCTTCATGATGCCTTCACAAAGCATCTGGGAATCCCGTTGGTTAAGTATTTGGGTCAAAAGATCCATTCAATGCCGACTTCTAATACAATTGGAATTAAAAATGTCGTAGACACTCTTAAAGAAGCGGAAGAATATGGCAAGCTCGGGTTTAAGGCGCTTAAGGTGAAAATCGGTAAGGATATTGAAGAGGACATCGAAAGATTGATAAAGCTTCGCGAAAAATTTGGAAGGAAATTTTTCATCCGCGTTGATGCGAACCAAGGATACACCCCCAAACAGACTATTGAGTTTTATAATCGAACCAAGGATCTTGAGATTGAATTGATCGAGCAACCGCTTCCGGCGAAAGCGGTGCATGAGTTAAAGCTTCTTCCGGAGGAGGTGAAAAACAAGATCGCCGCAGATGAGTCCTTGCTATCTCCCAAGGATGCTTTGATGTTGATCAAGCCACCAAGGGCAGCTGGTATTTTTAACATCAAATTGATGAAATGCGGAGGTATCCATCAAGGACAAAAAATCGCGGATATTGCATTTCACGAGGGGATCGACCTTTTCTGGGGTTGCAATGACGAAAGCATTGTGAGTATCACCGCCGCTTTACACGTGGCCTTCGCTTCAGAGAATACAAAATATATCGATCTCGATGGAAGTTTGGACTTAGCGCGCGACGTAGTAAAGGGTGGATTTATACTAAAAAATGGTCTGATGACATGTTCCGATAAGCCGGGCTTGGGGGTAGAGCGGACGTAAATTTTTACAGTCCACAATCCATTGACTGTCAGGGACTAAAGCCGGATCAGCGTGAAACCTCCTGAGGAATTCCGCAATTCCTTATTTTTTTTGAATGCCTCCCTTGGTAACTCGGGCACAGTTCCTATCTTTGCAGTCCTTTTTGAAGGGGTAAACCCCTCAAATGGGATTAAAAACAGCAAAATAGGTTTCAACCATGCCTGGAATAATAGGACGTAAGATTGGGATGACAAGCATATTTGGCCAGGATGGTCAGAATATCGCCTGTACAGTCATCGAAGCGGGACCGTGCGTTGTGACTCAAGTCAAGACTGACGAGAGTGACGGGTACAGTGCCGTGCAATTGTCCTTCGGAGAATTGAAAGAAAAAAATGCATCCAAGCCGCTGGTAGGTCACTTCAAGAAAGCTAATAC
>JBBRFP010000140.1:0-5602 GCA_038241465.1 Cytophagales bacterium
TGAATCTTTTTTCTCAGGCCTACTCATTTCTCAGCGACTTTACCGGATTAGCTTGCGCTGCACGATATGCCTGCGTTGAGACGATCAAGAGTGCAAATACCATCGCAATCAGGCCTGTCGACGGAAATACCCACCATGGAATTTGAATTCTATATTGGTAGCGCGCCAAAAATGCGTCCAATATCCACCATGAAATTGGTGCTGAGATCGCGAACGCAATGATCACCAACCTGGAGAAATCTTTTGACATCAATGTCACCAGTCCTGTTACTGACGCACCCATGACTTTCCGAATTCCAATTTCTTTATTGCGCTGTTCGGCGGTAAATGCCGCGAGACCAAATAGGCCAAGTCCCGTGATGATCAGTGCGAGCGAGGCAAAAAGTGTTGCCAACTGACTTCTCATGCTGATAGAAGTAAATTTCTTTTGGAACTCTACATCAGCAAATGAATACTTAAAGGGATAAGCAGAATTATATTTTTTAAAAACATCTTCCACTTTTTTAATTGCTCCCGGAAGATCGCTTGTTTTTTCAAGACGTATCGTTACGGCATTGATCCAACCGGGTTCAAGAATCATAAACATTGGCTTCACTGGTGTGGAAGGATCCCCCATTAATACATTATCAACAATGCCAATAAGTTGACGCTTCTTTTCCCATAAATCCAATCGTTCGCCAATAGGATTTTTAAGGCCCATCAGATCCAACCCAGCTTTATTGATAATGATTGCCATAGAATCACTTTTAAAATCTTCAGAGAAATCACGACCCTCTATGATTTTTATTCCCATCGTTTTGAGGTAGTCATATTCACAAGCGATTGTTGAGAAGATCACTTTTCGATCTTCATCCTTCCCAGGCCATCCAAGAAAATTATTTGAAAAGATTTCTGTAATAGGACTATTTGAGCGTGTTACTGCATCCACAGCACCTGACATCAGGAGTTCATTTTTAATCACTTTAAAATTTTTATCGATCTCCTCTGAGTAGTCAACCGTAATGAGATTTTTCTGATCGTATCCAAGATCCCGATTTTTAGTGAATTGAATTTGCTGATAGATCACAATCGTACCAATGATCAATAGGATGGAAAATCCGAATTGCAAGGTCACAAGAATTTTGCGCGGCATACTGGCACTCTTTCCCACCTGAACTTTGCCCTTCAAAACCTTGACCGGCTGAAAAGATGAAAGATAAAAAGCAGGATAGCTTCCTGATATTATCCCTGTAAAAAAGATCAGGGTTAATGTAAATAGCCAGAATTGTGAAGAGGCGTAGTCGATGAATAGTTTCTTTTGTACAAGGCTATTATAAAAGGGTAATGCCAATTCTGAAAGGAGCACCGCTATTCCAAAAGCGATACAGGAAATCAACAGGGATTCACCAATGAACTGCAAGACGATCTCAATCCGCTTGGAGCCAACACTTTTCCGGATACCCACTTCACGCGCCCTGCTTTCAGATCGTGCGGTAGCCAAGTTCATAAAGTTAATGCAGGCTATCAACAAAATGAAGATGGCGATCACTGCAAACCATTGAACGTATTCAATCTGACCACCGGCTACTTTTCCTTCTTTAAAATCTGAATAGAGTTGCCAGTCTGTAAGTGGATGAAGAAACAATTCTCGTTTGAAGTCCTTGGCTCCGTGCTTGATAACTACATCTTTTATAGCTTTATTAACATTCGCCTGATTTGACTTGTCAATAAGTTCCGCGAATATTTGGAAAGAGTTATTGTCCCAATCCGTTTTGTTTCTCTTTATCCAATCGTTCGTCTCATTAAGTTTCCAGGGAAGCAGGTAGTCAAATTCAAACGAAGAATTTTTTGGTACGTCTTTCAATACTCCTGTTACTTTTTGTTCATTCTTGTTGTCCACCCGAATGATCTGGTTTATTGGATCGGTTTCACCAAATAGTAATTTGGCAAGAGATTCGGAAATCACGATTGAACCCGGCTCTGCCAATACGTTGACGGCAATTCCTTTTGAAAGAGGAAATTCAAACATGGTCAGAAACTCTTCACTTGCGTAGAATCCACGCTTGGTAAGTCGTTGATCCCCGACAGTCAATAAATGATCTCCACCCCAATCAGTAACAACGGTATTTTTTATGTTGCTGTCCACAGTTTTAAGCTCTTCGTAGGCTGGCAATGGGAGGGAGTTCCACGTATTTATCTTCCCATCAAAAGCAGCATTGATCCAAACCTGATAAAGCCTGTCAGCCTTCGGGTGAAACCGATCAAACGACAGCTCATCAAAAACCCAGAGAAGAATAAGTATGCTGCAAGCAATGCCGATCGAAAGACCTGATATATTGATAAAGGAATAAATCTTGTTTTTGAACAGGTTACGTAGGGTAACAAGCAGGTAGTTTCTAAGCATAGTCAGTTATTATTCAATGGAATACCGTGATAATCGTAAAAGGTTTCAAAAGGGAAGCTTATTAAACTTCTGTACAACCATAGAAACCTTATTTCAGGAGAGGTTGCATCGGTCTGCAAATATTGGCTTACCAGCGCTCGGGGATTTTTAACTATAGAGTGTAGTTCCTGAGCCATTTGACCACCCGTTTATGGGATATCGACCCACTTTCTCTGGGAATTTGACTTTTTGGCGTCAAAACAGCGTTTGGGTGCCGTGAATCCGATTATTTCATTATGGTCACTAGGATGTAAACACCCTGAAAACAACTCTTTTTAAACCAATTTTGAATATTTATTTGAAAAAGTGGGGTAAAGTGGTGTAAAGTGGTTAAAAATTACCTAGGTTTGTTTAGGAGAAAAAGGCAACCACTACGTCTATGACTTTCTTCACTAGCGAATACGAGAGTAAACTTGATGCTAAAGGCAGACTGGTTCTGCCTGCGCGGATCAAAATCCAGCTTCCCGAAGGGGAAAGCCAGGAATTGGTCATCCGCCGCGGCTTCGAGCCATGCCTCATCATGTATCCGATGGTGGAGTTTAAAAAGGTCTTCTCAAAAATTTCAGGTCTCAACGAGTTCAATGAAGAGTACCGCAAACTCCAGCGGAACTTTTTGTCGGGGGTCGTAACAGTAGAATTGGACAGCAATGGACGGTTCCTGATCCCCAAGAACATGCTGACCTACGCGCAGATTGAAAAAGATGCGATGTTGGTTGGTATAGGGAACAAGGTCGAGATATGGAATCCGAAAATCTATGAGAAGCACTTGATCCAGGACCCAGGTGAGTTGTCAAAGCTGGCAGAGAAATACCTCAACGAGTAAAAACGGTGCGGAAGAATTTCAAGGTAAAGGACTTTGAGATTAAACGTAATCAGGTACAAGTTGCAGGTTGCATGTTGCAAGCTGATCGTGAGCAAGATGTGCTTGTTTATACATTGATCAAGTGGATGGTGCAGGAAACGACCTGTAGCCTGAGACTTGTAACCTGCAACTTGAAGAGATGTACCATCGCCCTGTAATGTTAACCGAGTGTATTGAAGCACTCAACATTAATCCGGAAGGCATCTACGTAGATGTAACGTTTGGTGGCGGAGGTCATAGCTTAAAGATTCTTGAACAATTGAAAGAGGGTCGGTTGATCGCTTTTGATCAGGATGAAGACGCAAAAAAACAGTCTGAAAATATTCAGAGTCGTTCTTTCACATTTTGTCAGGCGAACTTCAAATACCTGAAACAGTATCTGAAGCTGAATGGCGTCAACCAGGTCGATGGAATCCTGGCAGATCTTGGGATATCATCTCATCAGATTGATTCACCGGAGCGTGGATTCTCTACCAGATTCGAAGGCCCATTGGATATGAGGATGGATAAAAAATCCACTTTGACGGCTGCGAAGGTTCTCAATGAGTATCCCGTAGAAAAGCTTCATAAGATATTGGGAATGTATGGTGAAGTAAAGAATGCCAGAACATTAGCCTCAGCGATAGAACAGCAACGAATGACGCAAAAATTTGTAGCCAGTCCCGACCTGATCCAGTTGTTAAAGTCGCTGGCGCCCAGGGGCAAGGAATTTAAATATTACGCTCAGGTATTTCAGGCGTTGCGAATAGAGGTGAATCAGGAGCTCGAGGCGCTGGAGAGTTTTTTAATGCAGTGTGGAGACGTTATAAAGAAGAGTGGAAGATTGGTGATTATGAGTTATCACTCGCTGGAAGATAGAATGGTAAAAAATTATATCAATACTGGAAAGGTATTCGGTGAACTGGAGAAAGATTTCTACGGCAACCCCATCAAACCCTTTCAGGCGATGACAAGAAAACCGGTCGAGGCATCGGAAGCAGAAGTAGAGGAGAATAACAGGGCAAGGAGTGCTAAGTTGAGAATTGGGGAAAGAATATAAGATAATCGTTAATAGTTAATTGTGGGGTACCCTCAATCAACAGATTCGATTAATAATTGACAGACAACTGACAACGAATAAGATGGAGAACAAATTCAGAATTGGTGGACCCGAACGCAGCAATGAACCGCGGGTTAAGCCAGTGGCGGCAACTGCTCCCGGCACAGGGATGTTTTCGGGACTTGAGCGCCGCCTGAAACTCGAAACGTATTTCGAAGAAGGTTTTCCGGTCCAATATCTACCTAAGATTATTTTCGTGATGGTGATTGGATTGTTATACATCGGAAACACTCATTACGCTGAAAAGACGGTTAGAAGAATAGATTCGGCACAAAGTGAGGTAGAAGATTTGAGAGCAGATTACACAACGTTAAAATCTGACCTCATGTTTGCGAGTAAGCAAAGTGAAGTAGCAAGAAAAGTAAAAGTGATTGGATTGAAAGAAAGTTTGAATCCACCAACAAAAGTTGAAATAGAGCAAGGTGAATATTAAGAAATCCATATTAATCAGGGTTCGCATTGCTTTTCTGGCGGTGGTGATCTTCGCTGTTTGTGTGGCAGCAAAGGTTGGTCATATCCAGATCGCGGAAGGCGAAAAATGGACCAGGATCGGTAATGAGATTTCTTTTGACTACAAAAAGATCAAGGCCACTCGCGGAAATATCTATTCTGATAACGGGAGCTTGCTCGCAACGTCTCTGCCGTTTTATAAGGTGGCAATGGATCCCACACTTGTCAAAGACGAGATTTTTAAAAGGGACATAGATTCTCTCTGCCTCCTTTTGTCGCGTTTTTATAAGGACAAATATCAGAATGAATATAAACGTATGTTTCTGGATGCGCGTGCGACAGGAAAGCGGTACATCGTGATTAATCGCAAGCAGATCAACTACCAGGCGAAAAAAGAAATGACTTCTTGGCCAATATTCCGCGAAGGAAGGTTAAGAGGTGGCGTACTATTCGAGAAAATGGATGTACGCTATCGTCCGTTCAGCAATCTGAGTCGCCGTACGATCGGATTCGTCAATGAGAATGGACACGGAGCTGGCCTTGAATATAGTTTTGAAGACGCATTGGGTGGTCAGGATGGAGAAGCATTGTTCCAGAAAATTGCCGGTGACACCTGGAAGCCGGTGTTTGATGCAAATAACATCAAAGCAGTTGATGGATTGGATATTCAAACTACGATTGATATCAATTTGCAAGACGTTGCAGAAACATCATTATACCGTGCGATGCAGGCTCATAACGCGGATCAGGGAACAGTAGTGGCATGGAC
>JBBRFP010000141.1:0-5583 GCA_038241465.1 Cytophagales bacterium
TGTTGATCATACCTGCGGGAAGGCTCGGTACCCTGCCATTTGAAGCACTTCCTGTCCATAGGCCTTCCAATAATCAGGACTTCAAGTTGACAAAGTTCCTGGTAGAGAAATATGCGATCAGCTATGAATTCTCGGCTGGCGTTCTGCTTCAAAAAACAAAAAGCCGATCGAACAGTGGTTCCTCTTCAATCTTTCTTTGCGCACCGGTGAATTTTCCCGCCGCCGATCAGCTCAATGATCTTCCAGGAACAGAAAAAGAGGTAAACGACATTGCGTCATTGTTTGCCTCTAACTCATTCATCGCAAAAGGGAATGAAGCCAATGAGAATCTGATAAAATCAGGTAAGCTCACTAATTACAAATATCTTCACTTTGCAACACACGGGGTAGTGGATGAACAATCGCCGGAGCTTTCGAGAATATTTCTCCAGTCTGCTCCACCTAATGAAGATGGGAATGTTTTCTCCGGGGAAATATTCAATCTTAAGCTAAATGCTGATCTGGCCGTTCTTTCTGCCTGCCAGACAGGACTTGGGAAATTCTCAAAAGGAGAAGGCGTTATTGGCCTTTCTCGCGCCCTTGTTTACGCCGGCGCGAAAAGCATTATGGTATCGTACTGGAGCGTCGCGGATGAATCAACGTCTGAATTAATGACGGATTTCTATAAACAGATGCTGGCTCAGTCTACACCTAACTTCAGAGAGTCGCTTCAACGAGCTAAGATCAGGATGATTAAAAGTTCCAAGTATTCAGCTCCCTATTACTGGGCACCGTTCGTTCTGATCGGCTTCTGATACCTCTATACTGCTTTCGGGTCCCGACGCTAACGATTCAGACACGGCGTGCGGAAAATAATGACCAAGGTACGCAGCCGACCTTTATACATGGAGCAACCCACGTTTAACACAAAACTTAAGAATAAGATCGTCGTCAACTTTCCCTTCAATAGGAAAAACATCCTTAAACTTTGCTGATTACTACTCGAAGGCAATTATAGCTACCCCGTGTCAGTCTCTCCGACTCTTGCATTACCTGTCATACATCTGCCTTATGCAAAGGACAGAGTTAGACGACACTGATCGACCCCCTTACATGGCAAGTTTTAGAGGTCTGTAACCGTTCTATCTTTATATGAATTGTGGATCAACAAAATCAAATAACCAAAAACAACTGCTCCCACGATCAGCGTGTTATTGACAAGACCTTCCGCCGAAAACGACAGTTTTATTAAAATAGTAGAAATTACAAAACCCGAATTTCGAATGATTTTATGAAAACTATCTGAATAGAAAAATGAAAACAAAAGCAGTATGACATCAATGATTATCAGGAGAATGAAGAAATCTTCAAAAAATATGTTATTAACTTTTTTGAAGGTGGAAATATCATTCCAGTCACTTTGTTGATAGCTAATAATCCAAATAATAAACGAGTATAAAGCAAGCACGATTACAAGAGGAATTAAAACCTTCGCGATATTTCTCTTTAATTGTATAAACTTGTTTATTTTCACTCTGGCTTTTTCTTCAAGTGTTTTTATCGAGTCTTTCGTTACATGTTTCTCAAGCCTTTGATAAAATTGTTGAATTAAGAAGAACAGAATTATTGCAGTAGCAAGGTCGTAGGTAAACTGTAGGTCATTTTGCAACTTGAACCAATCGGAGGACATTTCCATGTTACCGATGTCTTTGAATATCCTCCTGATTACAATCAACGTAATAATTTCGTATTGTTTACCTATGTAGGTGGAGATTGACCACGGCAGGTAAAACACTAATAAGAACACCTCGTAAACCAGAATGAAAGAGAAAGGCGTATAAATAGCTGAGATAGGATTTGTTGTCAGCTTAAAATTAATATGAATTATATTTTGACTGACCAGAAAAATAATCAACAAATGCAAAAGAAAACTGACGATAGCAATTCCTATAATGACACGCTCCGTTTGTTCTCTAAACCTTTCCGATAAAAAGTTATCAAATATTTTTTTCATAGACTTCCTGGTCTAACAATCTTGAATTGAAATTGTTATCGGGTTTCTCTGGTGTGTTTGGCGAACACTGTAACCAACGGCAGAATGAATAGGTTAACACTACTGTTTCGGTCAACGACCGGTAGGTATGATGGCTACGGATTTCGGAGGTACCCGCGGGATCATGGCAAGCAGTTGTGAGACTACTGGAGAAATCTAAGTTTTGGGGTATGTCCGTTTCGTAACAGTCACCGAATCAACGAGTCAATCCTCGTTTAAAAAATATTCAACATAGAACGCTTAATGTCAAAGTTGGGGTACCTCACACCAACGTGGCTTGTCCCATCAAATTGAATTGAGGAACGGGAGAATTAATCACATAGCTAGTTGAATTTCCCGGCCCATACAGTAGGTGTGGTTTTGGCCACTCCTACTGTCAGGGTCAGGTACACAATAGCGAACGCTATGGCAAAATAGTTTCTCATTGTGTATAAGAGAACATCAAAGTAGGCTCATCGTTTTGGAATTTCCTAAGAAATTTAAAAACTTTGTTTTGGTCTGAAAAATGGCCTTTTTAGCGGGGAAATCAATGATCGAAGACAACTACAAACAACGGGGGCTGCGCGGAAAGCTTGTCCAAAAGCTGCGTAAAAAGGGCATTCTTGATGAAAAGCTGCTGGCAGCCATCGGAAAGGTACCTCGCCATGCTTTTTTCGATGAGGCACTGCTCGGACATGCCTACGAGGATAAGGCTTTTCCGATCGGCCATGGACAAACAATTTCACAGCCGTATACTGTGGCGTTCCAAACAGAAAAGCTCGAGATTAAGCCGAATGATAAAGTGCTCGAGATTGGCACGGGCTCCGGCTACCAGGCAAGTGTTTTACTCGAGATGGGCGCTAAAGTCTATACAATAGAATACAATCGGAACTTGTACCAACGCACTAAAGATTTTTTACCGGAGTTGGGCTACCATCCGCATTTCTTTTTTGGTGATGGATCCAAAGGATTACCGGTACGCGCTCCTTATGATAAGATCATCGTTACGGCAGGAGCTCCAATCGTTCCGAAGGCACTCACCGATCAGCTCGCCGACAAAGGAATTCTTATTGTGCCTGTTGGCGATCGTGACAAGCAAAAGATGATTAAGATTACCAGAGCCGGTGACAAGTTTCTTAAAGAAGAGTTTGATTTCTTTTCGTTTGTGCCGCTGTTGGGCGAGGAAGGATGGAAGAATTGATTTGTTAATTCGGAAAAGGCGAATCAACGAATCGAATCAAGGTAGTTCTTAAATTCGTCGAAAGAGCTACCCATCTTCACCGTCTTCTTCTCTCCTTTCAAAAATTTCATTAAACTCTCAGGTAACGTTATCGATTGGCCAATCGCATCTTCCACTACATCTCTAAATTTTCCTGGATGCGCAGTCTCTAAAAATATTCCTGTGACATCGTTTTCGTTTTTCAAATATTCTTTCACTCCCAGGTAACCAATAGCGCCATGAGGATCCAACATGTAACCCCTATTCTTGAAAACATCGTTCATGATTCGTTTCGTCTGGGCATCATCAAAACTGAAACCCAAAACATCCTCGGACAATTTCGTAAAATCATTTCCATAGAGATCAACCATTCTGGAAAAATTGCTTGGATTACCAACATCCATCGCGTTGCTGATGGTTTGGGTCGAAGACCTTGGAGAAAATAACTTCGTTCTTAGATATTCTGGAACAATGTCATTAATGTTAGTTGCTGCAATAAATTTTTTTACTGGCAGTCCCATCTTCTTTGCCATCAAGCCAGCGGTAAGATTACCAAAGTTGCCACTTGGCACTGAAAATACAACCGGGTAATTTTTATCCTTCAGGTTGGAATACGCATAGAAATAATAGAATGACTGAGGAAGTAGTCTCGCTATATTTATCGAATTGGCCGACGTCAGGGATAGTCTTTTACAAAGCGCTTCATCAGAAAATGCTTGCTTCACGAGCCACTGGCAATCATCAAACGTTCCATCCACTTCAAGTGCGGTAATATTATGACCAAGGGTAGTGAATTGCTTTTCCTGGACATCACTTACTTTGCCAGAGGGATACAATACAATCACCCTTGTCCCCTTTACATTTAGAAATCCATTTGCCACAGCACTCCCTGTATCTCCCGAAGTTGCTACGAGTATCGTAATTTCATTCTCGTTCTCTCTTGCGAAATAGCCAAACAGTCCGGAAAGGAATCTTGCCCCAAAATCCTTGAAAGCCATTGTGGGACCATGAAACAATTCTAACGCAAAAATATTTCTATCGATCTCTACCAATGGCGCATCAAATGAAACGGTATGGTTAATTATTTTTTTTAATTCGAAATCGGGGATTGCACCTTTCAAGAATTGTGAGCCGACATCAAATGCAATATCATTAAAAGGCCTTGATGATATAAGCTTCCAGAATTCTGCCGGTAATGGCTCAATGGCTTCTGGCATAAATAATCCTCCGCCCGGAGCTAAACCTTGGCGGACCGCCTCTTCAAAACTTACCTTATAATCTTTATCGGACGTACTGTAGAATCTCATGACAGAATTTTCGCTCCTTCTCTGTTTACTTTTGAAATATGGACATCTGCCGGAAGTTTCATTTTATCGAAATGTTTTACAGCCGCTTCTCCGGCCTTCTTAGCCGACTCAATATCCTGACTCAATGTGAATACGGTTGGCCCTGAGCCGGAAATTCCAAAGCCCAACGCACCCACATCAATCACCTTCTTTCTGATTTCAGAAAAACCAGGAATAAATAAAGAGCGTGTGGGTTCTGCAATGAAATCGAAGAGGGATCTTCCAATGAGACCATAATCCTGTTGTGTAAGTCCTACCATCAGCGCAGCGATATTGCCGCTTTGCGCGATTGCGTCTTTCAATGAAATAGAGGAGCGAAGTACTTTGCGTGAATCCTCTGTTTTCAATTCAAGATGCGGATGGATTAGTGTGCAATAAAGTTCAGGTGGCGATGGCACATTCACCACATCCAGCGGGCTGTACTCCCGGATCAAGACAAAGCCGCCCAATAATGATGGTGCAACATTATCAGCATGGGCAGATCCACACGCGATGCGCTCTGCCTCCATTGCATGGATGATCAAGTCCTTTCGTGAAAGTGGGTCGCCCATTAGATGATTGATCGCCACCAAAGCAGCCACTGCACTGGCGGCACTTGAACCCATACCACTACCCAGAGGGAGTTTTTTTATCAATTCAATTTCTACCCCTTGGGAACTGCCAATTTGATACAAATAGGATTGGATGGCAACACTCGCGGTATTTTTTGCACTGTCAAGCGGCAACCGTCCACCATCACCAATAATACTTTTTATGACAACTTTCTTATCATCCCTTAGCGTAAGGACAACTTCATCGGCGGGTGCATCCACGGCAAAGCCCAGCACGTCAAATCCGCAGCAGACGTTAGCGACCGTAGCCGGTGCAGATGCTTTTATGCTTTTCATATTGGTTACAAATCATTTAAAACTTATGGTCTAATTTCGGGAAATACTTTCACAGTGGTCTACCGCTTCGTGCGCATTGCTCCGTGCCCGCTGTGGCGAATGTATTTCCCGAAATTAGAC
>JBBRFP010000142.1:0-5560 GCA_038241465.1 Cytophagales bacterium
CCCAGTGAAAGAATTTTCTCCTCCACGTGCGTGACGACCTGCTTGTCATCATCGTCCAAGAGGGAAATTAGAGCCTTGATTTCACTTTCCTGCATTTGCGATTAAGCAATTTACGTTTGTATCACTCCAACATTAAACTTCTCCACAGGTGCATGATTAGCTGCTTCAATTCCAATTGAAATATATCTTCTTGTTTCAAGAGGATCGATGACAGCATCTACCCAAAGCCTTGCAGCCGCGTAATATGGACTCAACTGCTCATTGTACTTGTCCGTAATCTCTTTTAGCAATTGATCTTCGTCTTCTTTCTCTATCTTCTTTCCCTGAGCTTTTAGCGTGCTTACCCGGATCTGCAGGAGGGTTTTTGCCGCCGAAGCGCCACTCATTACCGCGATCTGGGCCGTAGGCCATGCTACAATCAATCGAGGATCATATGCCTTTCCACACATAGCATAGTTTCCTGCCCCATAGGAATTACCAGTGATCACGGTGAACTTAGGAACAGTAGAATTGGCTACTGCATTCACCATCTTGGCACCATCTTTAATAATTCCTCCCTGTTCGGCCTTGCTTCCAACCATAAACCCGCTTACGTCCTGGATGAATACCAGAGGAATCTTTCGCTGATTACAATTCATGATGAACCTTGCCGCCTTATCCGCTGAGTCGGAATAAATCACTCCACCCATCTGCATTTCACCCTTCTTAGTCTTTACAACCTTGCGTTGATTGGCTACAATTCCAACTGCCCAGCCGTCGATTCGACCATATCCACAAAGGATCGTCTTTCCATGAAGGGCTTTGTATTCATCAAACTCAGAGTTGTCGAGAAGTCGCCTGATAATATCAAGCGTGTCATAAGGTTTTGAACGATCAGCAGGGAAGACACCATATATTTCTTCCTCCTTCTCTTTTGGAGCACTTGCCTTTATTCTGTCAAATCCTGCTACCTCATTCTTCCCGATCTTATCCATGATGCTGCGGATATAATCGAGACAGGCATGGTCGTTCGGAAATTTATTATCGGTAACTCCTGATATCTCGCAATGCGTAGTTGCTCCACCCAATGTCTCATTATCAATATCCTCTCCTATCGCTGCTTTTACCAGATAAGATCCTGCCAGAAAAATTGAACCAGTCTTGTCAACGATCATTGCTTCATCCGACATGATCGGAAGGTATGCTCCGCCGGCAACGCAGCTTCCCATGATAGCCGCGATCTGCACCAAGCCCATGGAAGACATTTTTGCATTGTTGCGAAACTGTCTTCCAAAATGTTCTTTGTCGGGAAAGATTTCATCTTGCATGGGAAGAAAAACTCCTGCGCTGTCAACGAGGTAGATAACCGGCAGATGATTTTCCATCGCGATCTCCTGCGCTCTAAGATTTTTCTTTGCTGTGATCGGGAACCATGCCCCGGCTTTAACAGTAGCGTCGTTTGCAACGATCACACAAAGCCTTCCTTTTACCTGTCCGATGCCCGTGACTACACCGCCTCCCGGACATCCGCCCTGTTCCTTGTACATCCCGTCACCCGCAATAAGTCCTATTTCTAAAAGTTCAGTGTCTTTATCAATAAGATATTCAATGCGTTCACGGGCCGTGAGCTTTCCCTTCTGGTGTTGATCTTCTATTTTTTTCTCACCACCACCCAACCGAATCTTTTTTTGCCTGGTTTCCAATTGAAAACACAGCTGTTTGAAAAGATCTTCATTCCGGTTGAATTCCAATTCCATACGATGAGTTCATTTTTGCTACTTCTTAACCGCCGCTGCAACTTTGTTCTTTTCCTCTTCCTGACGCTGCAGATCTCTCAGGACCTTCTTGCGGCTTTTTCCCAATGGACCCATAAAATGCTTGGGGTTGCTGTTGAGGTGCCTCACAAGACTATCCATACTTTTCAAAAGCTTGTTCAGATTAACATACAAACTATCCTCGGTCAAAAGCTTACTTGCGGTATTATCTCCTTTTCTCAGAAGCAACAATGTTTGATTGATGCTTGTCATTGTCTGCTGGGTTTTCAGAACAGTTTTATTCAATTCCATTTTTTTCAATGAGTCTGAAAGTATGCTAAAATTTTTCAGCGTTGGACGCAATTCTATAAGTGTCGTATTGAGATTGCCTGCAACATCATTAAAGCTACCGGAAAGCGAATTGATCTTCCCATTCGTATTTCTGAGCGTCGCGTTCAGCAGATCGGGGGTCTTTTGCAGGTCCGCAAAGATTGAATCAAGACGTTGTGAAACTTTTGTAAGACCTTCGATGGCAACGTTGAATTTTCTTAAAGTTGTTTGAAGATTGCTGGCCACGGGCTCGGCCGTTTCCGTTAACAAGTCAAACATTCCTTTGGCAACTTCCGAGCGAAGGGTATCGCGCGGCCTAAGTGGGGTTGTCACATTTCCAATAGATAGGATAACATATTTTCCACCCAACAGTTCACTATCAAGGATCGCTTTGGTGGAATCTCCCAATTTAATGTCTGAATCAATATCAATCTCGACAAGCACGCTATGCGTTTTGTTAGGCATGATCTTGATCTCGCTCACGCGCCCAATAGAGAAGCCGCTTACCTGAACTGGATTGGAAACAGCCAGGTTATCTACATTTTCATAAATCACATAATACTTTGATGTAGATGAAAAAAAATCAATACCCTTTAAAAAATTAAATCCAAAGTACAACAACACGATTGTAGCCGTTGCAAAAATGCCAACCATTAATTCCTTATTTCTCACGATGCTAATTTATTGATTCTACCTGAGCTTTATAGTCTTTAAACGCCCGATAAATTCCTGAAGCGATCAGGTTTTGTCCGGCCTCTTCACTTAAAAATACTTCCTCTTTCTTGTTTGTAAGAAAACCAACCTCTATCAAGACGCTCGGCATTGCTGTTCTCCACAACACCCAGAATGGCGCCTGTTTTACCCCTTTGCTTTTTCTTCCAATTTTCGTTTTAAATTCACTTTCGACCTTTCCGGCAAAACTAAGACTGCTTTCCAAATAAGCTCCTTGTTGAACAGACATTAATATGTTTGATTCAGCACTATTGGGATCAAATCCCTCATAACGCTCCTCATAATTTTCGTCGTACATAATTACAGAGTTCTCCCGCTTAGACACATCCAGATTGCCGCCAGCTTTTTGAAGACCCATGACATACGTTTCCGTACCCACGATATCAGGATTAGAGACGGCATTGGCATGAATACAGATAAAAAGATCTGCCTTATTTTTATTGGCAATATCCGCCCGCTCATCAAGAGGAATGTATTTATCGGTCTTGCGAGTATAAATCACCTTTACACCGGGAATATTTTTTTCAATGTACCCTCCCACTTTCAGGGCGATCTTGAGAGCCACATCTTTCTCTTTTAAGTTGACCCCTCGTGTGCCGGGATCTTTGCCGCCGTGACCGGCATCTATTACTACCGTATCCACCACAATATCGGCCCGCTCACTCACAGCCGATGAGTTTAGCACTGTTATTGCTAACAAAAAGGCCTTGGTGGAGAAATTCAAGCGACGACGATGTGAGGGATTTGACATAAATTCGCACAAAATCGTGAATTTTTCAATAAAAGATAAATTTTTGAACTGACCCTTTCCCATAATAACGGTGCGTTTACTGTGCATTTTTTTATTTTTTCTATCACTTATTCCATCTTTTGGGCAAGTGGAAAGGACCGTTAAGCCCCCCCCGGGTGACTTACCCGCTCAAAATCGCCTTTCTGGTGACACCGTTATTACGAAAGCTGATTCCCTGAAGATGAAAAGGGATTCCATTGCTTTGGCCAGGCGAAACAGGAGCGACATTGGGACAACTATCAACTATTCAGCCAGAGATTCATTAAACTCAAGCCTTGACAGAAAAATTATGCACCTCTACGGAGATGCAAGGATAAAATACGGAGAGATCTTACTGGAAGCAGAAGAGATAACTATCGACTACGAAAAGTCAACAATCACTGCCGCTGGCAAATTAGATACCATGGGCCGGAGAGTTGGTTATCCGATTTTTACCAATGGCACAGAGAAATACGAAACCAAGGACATCGTATATAATTTTAAGACGAAGAAAGCACTCATTACTGAGATTGTGACAAAGCAAGGTGATGGTTTTATTCACAGCCAGGCAGCATTCAAGAATAGTAAAGATGAACTGTTAACTTTACGGAACGCCTACACGACCTGTAATCTCGCTCATCCCCATTATCAGATCATCGCCACCCGCGCTAAAGCATTACCAGGTGATAAGATCGTTGTTGGTCCTTTTTACATGGAAGTGAATAGTGTGCCGTTGCCAGTAGGATTTCTTTTTGGAATGTTCCCGTCTCCCCGTCAAAGCTCTTCGGGGATCGTGGTTCCTTCCTATGGTGAGGAAAATAATCGCGGATTCTTTGTCCGGAATGGTGGATACTTTTTCGACATCAATGATTATATAAAGGTTCAACTCACAGGTGATGCCTACTCCAAGGGATCAACCGGCCTTCATCTTAATGCAAACTACAGATCACGTTATCGTTACGGCGGATCCTTTAGCTTTAATTACAGCAACAACGCTCAATCAACAAATGTTGAGAGCCCAACTTTCCAAAAGGATTTTCAAATTAACTGGAGTCATACGCCTCAAAGCAGGGGGACTAGTCGGTTTGCAGCATCCGTTAGTGCTGCAACTTCCAGCTATACCTCCAACAATTATTTGCCGCTAAATACGAACACTAACACAACGTATACCGATAACACAAGCAGGAAGCTAAGCTCAAACATTTCCTATTCAAAGTCATTTGGCTCTCTTTTTACACTTGGAATCAACTACTCGATCAATCAGGATCTTGTTACCAAACAGGTAGACATGCCCCTACCGGATTTGAGCTTTAACGTCAATAACCTTTATCCACTCAAGTCTATTTCACAAAAAATGATCTTCCAGAATTTTTCGACACGCTATTCGATGGTCGCAACCAATCAGATCACTAACAATCTTGGCAGGAGAAATTTTACTGACCTTCAGGGCAAACCAATCTTGCATGACAGCATTGCACCGTTCAATCTTCAGAATCTATCGTATTTTATAAGGGATGCGCGTAAAGGGGTACGTCATACAATTCCGCTTTCCACTTCTTTTAAAGTACTAAGGTACTTCACGATCAGTCCGGCCTTGAACTATGATGAACGATGGTATTTTGAAAAACTTAACTGGGCCCCAACGTCAGATGGAAAGACTTTTGCTGCGGACACAATCCGTGAATTCAACCGCCTTGTAAACTATTCTACCAGCGCAAGCATGACCACGCGTATTTATGGAACATACTTCTTTAAAAAGAAAACGGGTATTCAGGCAATACGACACATTATTGCTCCAACTGTAGGAGTGAGTTATACGCCCGATTTCCGCAATCAGTACTACCAACCTGTCAAGCGAGCCAACTCAGCGATTCCTGTTTACAAGTCCATCCACGAGAACTTCGCCTATGGGAGTTCATCGGTGGGTGAAAGTGCGTCTATTAATTTTGGCATCAACAATACCATCGAAATGAAAGTAAAAGGCAAGCTGGATACG
>JBBRFP010000143.1:0-5509 GCA_038241465.1 Cytophagales bacterium
AAATTGCCTGCTATTAAAGAGTTAAAGGAGCAGATGTATTCTCTAGGCGCCTTATATGCAAGTATGAGTGGGTCAGGATCTTCTGTTTTCGGAATTTTTGAAAGGAAAATTGATTTGTTTTCTCAATTCAGGAATGTGCAGGGTTGGGCGGGTCAGTTGTAAAACGCTTTCTCATCATTGGATACACCAGCACTGCACATAAAATGATTAGTGTTCCAATATAAAAGTTAAAATTCATCGTCTCACTTTCGCCAAAAATCAGAACGGCCATTATAATACCATAGACCGGTTCCAGGTTAAGTGTAAGCTGAAAGAAGAATACACTTACGCGTTTCATAAGTTCTACCGCTGCGGAGTAAGCATACACCGAACAAAGCCACGCAAGAAGCAGGATGCAAACCCAATCCATTAAAACAGGTGACATCTGCAATTGATTTCCTTCAGCCCAATAGTATCGATAAATCGGCAGGAATAGGCCAATGCTTACGAATGCTCCACACATTTCATAAAAAGTAATTGTGAATGAATTGACCCGATGCACGAGTTTGGAATTAATAATAGAAAAGATGGCGCAGGTAAGACCGGACAGCACGCCGAGTATTAATCCACCGGAATAGTTGAAATCAGAAGAGAAGATGACATAGAGTCCGGTCAGGACAATGGAGCCAAAGATTATTTCAATCAGTTTGATCCGGTATCCTTTCGCGAGTGGCTCTAGAAACGCTGTCCATAGGCTTGCCGTTGCAAAACCCACGAGACTTACGGATACGTTGGCTACACGCGCAGATAGAAAAAAGGTTATCCAATGTGCGCCAACTATAAATCCTGTTAATAGAAGCTTAATGAGATCGTCAATTGAGACTTTGAAAGAGCCTTTTGTAAAAATCAGAAGGGCACCCATTCCAAAAGCGGCCAACAGACTCCTGTAAAATACCATCTCGACAGCTGGTATCGTCACCAACTTGCCAAGAATTGCGGTGAAGCCAAAAAGAAAAACGATCGAATGAATTTTGAGAATGTCCGCAGTGGAGGTCGTCATCTCGGCGTAAACATATAAATAAAGATAGAAAGCGTTGAGAAGACAAGATTGGGGATCCACGCTGCAACGATCGGTGGGATTTCACCCGCCTCCGCAAATGTTCGCGACAGCATGAAGAATAATATAAATATGAATGCGAGTACGAATCCAAGAGCAATTTGCAGTCCAGTCCCCCCGCGGCTTTTCCTTGAAGAAACCACTACTCCCATAAAAACGAGAACAAAGGTGCTAAAGGGGGTTGCGAAGCGAACCTGTTTCTCCACCTCATACATTTTTACTCCGGTTGCGCCCCTGAATTTTAATTTAGCAATATGTTCGTTGAGCTCAGGCGTTGTCATGCCTTCGTAACTCCTTTCCTGTGCTTCAAAATCCTTTGGTGAAATAGCAAGTGTTGTATCCAGGGCATCACCTTTGGTTGCCAGTAGTGATACATCGTCCTCAGGTTTAGAAGTAAAAATGTTACCCACCTTTTTCTGTTTCCAGAAGTTCAATCTCCATTTCTGTTTGGCTGAGTCCCATTTTATATTGTCAGCGGTTAGTTTGTCAACAAGCGCATTCTTTTCGAACCGTTCGAGACTGAACTGGTATCCGATATTCGAAACATTATTATAGTTCTGAATGAATAAATAAACATCCGGCGACATCTGAAGATGAATATTACGGGCTTCAAAGTAATACCGATTATTAAAGTACTGTAATTCAAAAGCGAGCCGGGATTTCGTTGCTTGAGGAATTACCCATCCATTCAGGATAAAGCTGATTGACCCAATGACAACGGACGCCATGAGATAAGGAAGTAAAAATCTTTTGAAGCTAACGCCGCTACTAAGAATGGCAATTATTTCGGTGTGACCGGCCATCCTTGACGTTACGTATATAATCGCAATGAATACAGTAATAGGAGTTATCAGTCCTGCTACCCATGGTATAAAATCGAGATAATATCCGAGGATCGTTGCGAAATCCAGATTGTTCTTTGCGAACTTATCCATCTTTTCGGTGACATCGATCACGGTAATGATCGCCATTAAGATCAGCACCACAAAGAAGAATGTGGAAAGAATCTTTTTAAGAATGTAGCGATCAATGATCTTCATCTGTATTTCTTAGAGTCGTTGTGAAACCACTTTCACGTATTTATTCTTCCATTCTGTGAAAGTCCCATCTTGTATCTTTTCACGGGCTTGTTTTACCAGCCAAAGATAGAAGGTCAGATTGTGGATAGAAGCAATTTGCGCGCCTAAAATTTCTTTGCTGATAATTAAATGGCGGAGGTATGCTTTTGAGTATATCGTGCTGACGTATCCGCCCAATTCAATGTCTATCGGAGAAAGGTCATCTTTCCACTTTTCATTGCGGATATTGATAATGCCCTGGGTTGTGAAAAGCATTCCGTTGCGGGCATTTCGGGTCGGCATTACGCAATCAAACATATCAACACCAAGTGCGATCGACTCAAGAATATTCTCGGGAGTGCCAACTCCCATCAGATACCGCGGCTTGTCTTTAGGAAGAATATCGCAGACCAGCTCCGTCATTGCATACATGTCTTGAGAAGGTTCTCCGACCGAGAGCCCTCCAATGGCATTCCCGGCTTGATTTTGTTCGGCAATGAATTCGGCTGATTGTTTTCTAAGATCTGGATAAACACTTCCCTGCACAATCGGAAATAACGTTTGCTCATAGCCATAGAGCGGAGGAGTATTGTGAAAATGTTTCACGCACCGGGTAAGCCAATCGTGTGTGATTTTTAAAGACTTTCTGGCGTAATCATATTCGCATGGATAAGGAGTACATTCATCAAACGCCATAATGATATCGGCGCCAATGATGCGTTGAATATCCATCACCCCTTCCGGACTAAATACATGTGATGAACCATCGATGTGCGACTTGAACGTCACTCCCTCGTCCCGGATCTTCCTGTTAGCGGATAGTGAATAGACTTGATAGCCACCACTATCAGTCAGGATGGGTCTTTTCCAACCGTTAAACCCGTGTAGACCTCCGGCCTTTTTTAGAATGTCAAGTCCTGGGCGTAGGTAAAGGTGGTACGTATTTCCAAGTATTATTTTAGCATCAATATCCGATTCGAGTTCGCGCTGATGAACAGCCTTGACCGATCCGGCAGTTCCAACTGGCATAAAGATAGGAGTTGGAATTTCTCCGTGATCGGTAGAAACAATGCCTGTTCTGGCCTTTGATTGAGCATCTTTTGATAAAATTCGAAATTGCATTGGGGCAAAGATAATTAAGGCAAGTCATTAACTACTAAGACACTAAGGCAGGAAGGCAAGAATCATTTCGTCAACCGAGGATGTTTTCTTAGCTCCTTTGAGCCTTTATGTCTTCGTGCTTAAATGACTTGCTTCTGACTTTTATCCTTCGTTCATATATCTTTACCCTTCAAAGAAATCCCGTTGCTAACGTCCGTCACAATTATAGCCTGGTCAATACTTGGCATTCAGATCATCTGCCTCCTAAGCTTACTCGTCGCCTTTTCAGGAAAGAGGGAACAGCCGGTACTGACAGAAGAGGTGCCTGTTTCAGTCATTGTATGTGCTCACGATGAGGAAGAGAATCTTCGTGCATTAATTCCATTATTATTGAATCAACATTATGGAACCTTTGAAGTCATAATTGTTGAGGATCGGTGTAATGATGCAAGCTTTGATTTTTTGCTTGAAGCAACAAAACTGAATGAGCGCCTGAAGATGGTCCGCGTTCGCTATCTTCCAGAACACATGAATGGCAAAAAATATGCCCTTACACTTGGTCTTAAAGCTGCCGCCCATAAATGGGTTCTGCTAACGGATGCTGATTGCCGACCGGCAAGTGATCAGTGGATCCAATTGATGACTTCACATTTCCAGGCTGGAAAAGAAATTGTTATTGGTTATTCGCCGTATAATAAATTTCCGACCTATCTGAATTCTTTTATACGTTTTGAATCACTCCTCACTGGGATTCAATTTATAGGCGCTGCACTTTTGGGAAGGCCCTACATGGGAGTAGGAAGAAATCTTGGATATCGTAAAAATCTATTTTTTAATAACAAGGGTTTCAATAAACACCTTGATGTGACGGGAGGGGATGATGATCTATTTGTGAATGAACATGCGACAAAGGCGAATGTCGCAATAAGCATCGGAAGCAAGACACTAATGCCCTCCGATCCAAAAAAGAATTGGAAGGATTTTCTTTATCAGAAGTTGCGTCACCTTGCTGTCGGAAAGCGCTACAAGCTTTCCGATAAGTTATGGTTGGGGACCTTTTCGCTTACATGGATAGTGACATGGCTCGTAGTCGCCCCGCTTTTATTTTGGCTCCCTCCAACGGTGGGCTACGTGTGGATCGGCTTTTTGGCTCGCCAGTTCCTCTTGATTGGTTTAATTCATCACGCGTCCCGGGTGTTAGGAGATCCATTTGAAGCATGGAAAACACCGTTTTTAGATTTTAATTATGCCATTTACTATCTTGGAACGGGCCTGGCGGCCCTGGTCTCTAAACGAGTACGATGGAAGAAATAGAAAACAGATTTTCGTCAAAAGCGCTGGAAGATTTCCAGTTGATAGACCGGGCCGTTGGCGGGGACGAAAAGGCTTTTGCGAAATTGTTGCAGCGATACAAACGTCCAGTATATCACATGATTCTCAAGATGGTGCGCAACGTAGATGACGCAGAGGATTTGATGATTGAATCGTTTGCCAAAGCCTTCAAGAGCCTTCATCGTTTCAAGAAAGATTTCACCTTCAGTACCTGGCTGTTTCGTATTGCTACGAATAATACAATTGATTTTATAAGAAAGAAGAAGATCAATACACTGAGCATTGAAAATACGTACACCGACGACGATGGACAGTCTGTATCGCTTGACGTTAAAGATCATAATCCAAATCCCCAGGAGGAAACCATAAAGGCCCAGAAGGAAGAAATTATTCAGGTGTTTGTAGGAATGTTGCCTGCCAAATATCAGAAGCTTGTTCGCCTTCGTTATTTTCAGGAGCTATCATATGAAGAGATCGCTGTTGAGTTGGAAGCACCACTTGGAACAGTCAAAGCTCAGCTTCACCGCGCCCGCGAACTAATGTATGATCTGGTGAAGAATAAGAAAGAGCACATCTAGGGACGAATACTTGATGCTCTTTGATTGACAAATGAGAATTCGTTCCTCTGGATGATGCTGATAAGTCGCGGATATCGCTGTTCGGTCTCTGCTATTTATTTAAGAACTCAACTTTTGTTTTTTACAATCATCACGCTTCCTTGCCAGTCGGTAACTTCAATGAGGGTCTCAGGTATTGTTTTTACAAATTCATCTACTGCTTTAGTAACACCTTCCCAATTGTGATTGTAATCATGAACGATGATCACTCCTCCTGGTGATAACCTTGGATAAAAATAGTGGAGGCCCGCCAGCGTCGGCTGATAGAGGTCCGCATCCAGATGAACCAAGGCATAATTTGTTTC
>JBBRFP010000144.1:0-5506 GCA_038241465.1 Cytophagales bacterium
CAAAATTGGCGAGGTACACGAAGGTGCAGCTACCATGGACTGGATGGAGCAGGAGCAGGAGCGTGGTATCACGATCACTTCTGCCGCCACCAAATGCCAGTGGAAAGTAGCCGACCAATTATTTGACTTTAATATTATCGATACACCCGGTCACGTGGATTTTACTGTAGAAGTAAACCGCTCACTTCGTGTATTGGATGGTCTTGTGTTCTTGTTTAGTGCTGTTGATGGTGTTGAGCCTCAATCTGAAACTAACTGGCGCCTTGCTGATAATTACAAAGTAGCCCGTATCGGATTCGTTAACAAAATGGATCGTTCTGGTGCTGACTTTTTAGGCGTTGTGAAGCAAGTAAAGGAAAAGCTTGGAAGTAAAGCAGTAGCACTTCAATTGCCAATAGGTGAGGAAGATGGCTTCAAAGGCGTTGTTGACCTTGTTAGGAATAAGGGTATTATCTGGAATGAAACTGACAAGGGTATGACCTTTCAGGAAATTCCCATTCCCGCTGACATGGTTGAAGAAGCAAAAGAATATAGAGAGAAACTTCTTGAAGCAGTAGCTGAAGTTGATGAAACTCTTATTGAAAAATATTTCGAAGATCCTAATTCGATTTCAGAAGCAGAAATTCTGAAAGCATTGCGCGAAGCAACTGTTCAGATGAGGATTGTTCCTATGGTATGCGGCTCTTCCTTTAAGAATAAGGGTGTTCAGACTATGTTGGATTATGTAATGGAACTACTTCCTTCTCCAATGGACAAGGATGTAATCTACGGTACTGATCCTGACACGGGTGCAGAAATTGCTATCCACCCTGACGAGAAAGAACCATTTGTCGCCCTCGCATTCAAGATCGCAACTGATCCTTTCGTAGGACGTCTCTGCTTTATCAGAGCGTATTCAGGTGTGCTTGAATCAGGTTCATACGTATATAATACCCGTTCTGAGCAAAAGGAGCGTATTTCGCGCGTGTTCCAGATGCATGCTAACAAGCAGAACCAGATCGATCGTCTTCCAGTGGGAGATATCGGTGCGGTAGTTGGATTCAAGGACATTAAGACTGGTGATACACTTTGCGACGAAAAACGCAAAATCATATTAGAGTCAATGGTTTTCCCTGAGCCGGTGATCGGTTACGCAATCGAGCCCAAGAAACAGGCCGATGCTGACAAGCTGGGCATGGCGATCTCTAAATTGGTGGAGGAAGATCCTACACTTCGTGTGAATACTGATCATGAAACTGGTCAGGTTATCCTTCGCGGAATGGGAGAGCTTCACCTTGAAATCATCATCGATCGACTTCGTCGTGAATTCAAAGTTGAGATCAACCAAGGTGCTCCCCAGGTTGCTTATAAAGAATCTCTTACGAAGTCTGTTGAACATAAAGAAGTTTACAAGAAGCAGACCGGCGGTCGCGGTAAGTTTGCTGATATCGTATTTGAGATCGGACCTCGTGAACTTGGACCAGATGATAAGCCAGGTCTTGAATTTGAAAATGATATCGTTGGTGGTGTAATTCCTCGTGAATTTATCCCTGCAATTGAAAAAGGTTTTGCGTCAGCAATGGTGAACGGTCCTTTGGCGGGTTATCCGATTGATTCATTGAAAGTAAGATTATTCCACGGATCTTTCCACGACGTTGACTCTGATGCATTGTCATTTGAGTTAGCGGCTCGCATCGGATTTAGAGAAGCGGCTAGAAAGTGTGGTCCTCAATTACTTGAACCGATCATGGGTGTGGAAGTAATTTCCCCGGATGAGTACACTGGTTCCGTAACTGGAGATTTGAATAGAAGAAGGGGTGTTATGAAGGGTATGGATACTCGTGCCGGCGCACAAGTGATTAAGGCAGACGTTCCGTTATCTGAATTATTCGGATATATCACTGACTTGCGTACGATCACTTCAGGACGTGCTTCTGCAACGTTGACATTTGCTCGTTATGCACCCGTGCCTAGAAACCTTGCCGAGAAAGTTATTGAGGAAGTAAAAGGCGTTGCTGCCAAGTAGAACGGATTTAAGTATTGACAGGATATTAAGGATATTGAAAAGATATGAATCAAAAAATCAGAATTAAACTCAAATCGTACGATCACAACTTGGTCGACAAGTCTTCAGAGAAGATCGTGCGCGCTGTAAAGGCAACAGGAGCAGTGGTCAGTGGCCCTATTCCTCTTCCAACAGAGAAAGAAAAGTTTACCGTCCTCCGTTCACCGCACGTGAACAAGAAGTCGCGTGAGCAATTCCAAATTTGCACTTTCAAACGTCTGGTGGATATCTATTCCAATAGCGCCAAGACCGTAGATGCTTTGATGAAGCTAGAGCTTCCAAGTGGAGTTGACGTTGAAATCAAGGTATAGTTTTTTAATGCACTATTCCCCTATAACCCTGTTCCGTTTATTCGGGGCAGGGTTTTTTTGTGTTGCGGTTATTGGTGTATTTCACCAACGACAAACTCCATCTTTATATCGGGTTAATTTTTTTATGAACCATTTCAGTCAACTGCTTGGCGATTTTTGCCGTAAAATGCTGATTTAGGTAAATTATTTAATTTGCAGAATATCTTCCCAGAACTTCTTTGCTGCTTCATTCGGTAACAATACATTATCCATAACCAGCTTAAGTAATTCTTCCTTCTTTAAGGCAATACTGTTCCCCCGTTGCAGTTGTCTGAACTGATTCTCCAGACTTTCCTCCAGCCATTGTTTTTTTTGCTGCTCGCGGTTAATTGAAAAATATTTATTGCCTTTTGTAAATATTTCATACTCCTTGATCAATCCCCAAACCTCCGTAAGACCTTTCTTCTCAAGCGCAGATATATTCATGACGGCAGGAGTCCATCCGGAGAGCGAAGCCTGTTGCAAATGCAGTGCATTCTTTACATCCGCCTTCGCCTGCGCAGAAGCCTTTATATTTTCTCCGTCGCTTTTATTGATGGCAACGGCATCGGCCATTTCCATGATGCCTTTTTTTATTCCCTGTAACTCGTCACCGGCACCGGCAAGTACCAGCAGCAGGAAAAAATCTACCATGCTTCTTACGTAAGTTTCTGATTGACCTACGCCTACAGTCTCGATCAGTATGATATCAAAACCTGCTGCTTCACAAAGGAGAATTGTTTCCCGTGTGTAGAATGAAACGCCCCCCAATGCCTGTGAAGAAGGAGAAGGTCTGATAAATACATTGGGATTCCTGCTAAGCTGCTCCATTCTGGTTTTGTCACCAAGAATGCTGCCTTTTGTTTTTTGACTGCTTGGATCAATCGCCAGCACGGCAACCTTCTTGCCCTGGTTCGTAAGCAGATCTCCAAATGATTCAATGAATGTACTCTTACCAGCTCCCGGTACACCAGTAATTGCGATCCGCAGCGAGTGACCAGTGTGGGGTAAAAGTTTCTTTAACAACTCAGTGCTCTGGATGCGGTCTTTTTCAAGTGTACTTTCGGTAAGGGTTATTGCTTTGGCGAGGATAGAGCGGTCGCCGGACCGAATTCCATCATAGACTTGGGCTATCGTAAAATTGGATTTGATTCCTAAGGGCATCATTTGAGTTGATTTACAAAGCTAAATTTTTAATTTTACTCTCCTCCATACAGGAATCATGAAAAATCTCTGGCTTCGAAGCTTTGTCATTACGGTATTTGTGTTCTTTCTGCTTTGGGGTGCAAACGAGGCAGGAGACTTAAAAATCTTTACAGCATTTGATTCTGTTGGGCAAGCACTGAAAGATTTCGAGCTTACGGATATAGTATTTTCCAAGATCAGAAAGGATGAAGATGTTGTAGCGGATGAGCGCATAATTCTTGTGAATGTAGGAGCGCATTCACGACGAGGTATTGCGCAGCAGATCATGAAAATAAATGAGTATAAACCTAAAGTAATTGCATTTGATGGGTTCTTTGTTTGTGTGAAGAATCTCCGGGATAGTGTTAATTGTCCTGCACTGTTAGACACACTTGGAAATCTTATGCTAATCAGCGCTATTGAGGCAGCTCCAAATTTTGTTTTGGGGACAAAACTCATGCAAACGAGCAAGCTTGCTAAATACGATTCTAATGAGGCGGATTCTTTACACATGTCTGATCCCGTTTTTATGGAACGCGCACACCGTGGATTCATAACGCTCCCAACAGATGCAACCTATCAGGAAGATGTAAAGCAAGGCCGTACGATCTATCCACGCTGGAAGATAGACGGCAAAGAAGAGCTGGCGTTTTCCGTTCAGATAGCAATGCTTTATGACTCAATAAAAACAAAAAAATTTCTAGCAAGGGGTATTGATGAAGAGATCATTAATTTCAGAAGAAACATTCAGGTTAAACAGCTTGCGCACAATAGTCTGAAAGATGATGATACCAATACTTCAAATTTTGGAACTCAGTACTACGTAATTGATGTCTATGATATGCTTGAAGGGAATGTCCTTCCAGAAGTATTCAAAGATAAAATTGTACTAATGGGTTATTTGGGAGATTACGTCGGACAACCATCATGGGATGATAAGTTCTTTACGCCAATGAATAAGGTTGTTGGCGGCCGTGCCAATCCAGATATGTTTGGGCTTGTAATTCATGCGAATGTTATATCAATGATCCTTGATGAGGATTATATCAATACTATTTCAGACAACGCGAAGTATGCTATTGCATTTTTAGTTTGCCTTTTCACTGTGGCACTCTTTATCGTCATAGATCAGAAACTTCCTATGTGGTTTGACGCATTGTCAGTGATAATTCAGCTTTTAGAAGTGCTGTTAATTTCTGGCCTGATAGTTTTTGCCTTTGTTAACTGGAGACTCAAGCTTGATTTGGCTGTAGCAATCGGAATTTCAGCTCTTGTCGGACCTGCATACGATATCTTCAAGAGCCTTCAAAACGAGGTAAATCGCAGGCTTACCAAACGCCGTGAGCGTGTATTAAAGAGCTAGAAGGGGTGGCTCCGTTCCTAAACTTGGCACGATTTTCACTATCTTAGTAGTCGTGAAGAGGCCGTGACAAAAAGCCTGATTTTGGGCTAATCTCTTCAAAGAATTTATTTTAATATTGACGTAACATGACTTTTTTAAATCAAACTGTGCAAATGAAAAAAAGTAGATTTCTGCTGTTAGGTGGCCTTTTCTTGTTAACAATTACAAGCTATTCTCAGGAATATGCATTTAAAGTATTAGCAAATAAGGGAGCTAATGAATACAAGTCGGGATCTGACGGATGGCAACCCATTAAGACAGGTGCCAGCCTAAAATCCGGAGATGAGCTGAAAGTTTCTGAGAACGCCTATTTGGGCCTTGTTTCAGTAAACGGAAAGCCTCTTGAGCTGAAGCAGGCTGGTCCGTATAAGGTTGCTGACCTTGCAGCGAAAGTGGGAGGGACTACCAGCGTGTTGAATAAATACACTGACTTCATCTTGAGCAGTAATTCGGCGGAGGCCAAGAAAAATAGATTAAGTGCCACAGGGGGAATAACCAGAGGAGACAATAAGCTTAATGTGTTCCTTCCTCAGCCACAGAATGCAA
>JBBRFP010000145.1:0-5503 GCA_038241465.1 Cytophagales bacterium
TGACAACTCCGTCCTTCATTTGAAGCTGGAAGCGCCAATAACGGAACTCGAGGTGGAGGATGAAGTTGCTGAAATATTCCCAGGCGTTGGCTCTCAGAGTTATGGATTACTCCAACTGAAGGAAGCCATTGCATTTGCAAAAACAGACCCCAAGATAAAAGGCATATACCTTAACACTCCTTTCCTCATGACAGGCACAGCATCCGTTCAGGAGCTACGTGCTGCGTTGATTGATTTTAAGGAATCGGGTAAATGGGTAATTGCCTATGCTGACTTTTATTCAGAAGGAGCTTATTATCTCGCGACAGCAGCTGATAAAGTGTATATGTACACCGAGGGGGATATGGAATTCAATGGACTGGCAACAGACGTCGTGTTCTTCAAAAAACTTTTTGATAAGCTGGAGATCAAGCCGGAAATATTCCGTGTGGGAGATTTCAAAAGCGCCGTAGAGCCATTCCTGAGGGAAGATCTTAGTCCTGAGAATAAACTGCAATTGAACTCGATGCTCAACTCCATCAACGGTGTGATGCTACACGATGTTGCTGATGCAAGAAAAATTTCATTCGAAAAATTGAAAGAAATTTCAGACAAGATGCTGGTGCGCAACGCAGTACAGGCTGTTTCCACCGGATTGCTTGACTCCTTATATTATGATGATCAGATCAAGGACGTGCTCCGCGGAAAGTTAGGTCTTGACAAAGAAGCCAAAGTTCCGCTCGTGAGTTATAGAAAATACAGGAAGTCCATTTCACGGGCGAATTCTTCGGCCAATGAGATTGCCATCATTGTGGCCGACGGCGAGATTATTCCCGGCAAGGCAGACCAAGGCCAGGTTGGTGCGATCACCATTATGGATGAGATAAGAAAGGCACGAAACAACGATAAAGTAAAAGCTATCGTCCTACGTGTAAATTCTCCGGGCGGGGTCTTTCAGGCAGGGGACATGATGTGGAGGGAAATCGTGTTGGCGAAACAAAAGAAACCGGTGATTGCATCTATGGGTGACTACGCTGCCTCCGGTGGATACTACCTTGCCATGCCATGCGATACGATTGTAGCGCGCGAGACTACCATCACCGGATCGATTGGTGTATTCGGTGTGATGTTTGACCTCAGCCAGTTCATGGACCATAAGTTGGGCATTACTTCTGAAGAGGTAAAGACGGGAGAGATCGGAGAAATTACGATGGTACGTACACTCACCGATGTGGAGCGGAGCATCATGCAACGACAAGTAGATGAGATCTATGAAACATTTACAAAGAAAGCCGCGCAGGGCCGCGGCATGACGCAGGACGATATCAAGAAGATTGCATCAGGGCGTGTATGGACAGGTTCGCAGGCAAAAGATAACGGCCTCGCCGATGTGCTGGGAGGTTTTGATGATGCCGTAAAGATCGCTGCTGCCAAAGCAGGTGTCTCTGACTACAAATTGAGATATTATCCGCAACCCCGTCCGTTCTTTGAGCGACTGATGGGCAACTACGAAGAGAACACAAAAGCAAAAGCGCTTCAGGAGCAGTTGGGTGTTTACTATCCTTGGTTTAAGCAATGGGAGAAGGTCAAGAACTATAATGGAGTTCAGGCGAGGATGATGGAGTTTAAAGTGAAGTAAGTTTGTGAGGAGACCTCCGCCGGACTACTTTAACCACACAGGGTACATAGAAAACATAGAAATTTAGTCAGCTGGTTTAGATTAAAGAAGCCGTAATTGCTGGTGATTTTTTTCTGTGCTGCTCTGGCGGATTAACTTAACCACATCGGGCACAAAAAAACATCAAACTTTTTTAATCTGGCTTTGGATCTTGCCGCACTAATTTTGAGAGATGCCGGTTAATTATGATAATGGTAGACCAACCAGCAATAAATAACCCTCCGGCTAGCCAGTAGTTTAATCCATAGTGGAGGTGGTAATAGAGCAAACCGTCAAGAATAATTACGCAGCCTCCGATGTTAACAATAAACAGCCAGACCAGGTATTTCCTTTTCCAGGGAGAATAGAAAAATGAACGGTTTTTTTCCAATTAGCTATTTCTTGACAGTGGCTCTTTTTTCTACAAGAGCTTCATGAAACAAATCTACTACGAAAAGCAAATTAGTAAAGAATAATGCGAGAAGCATTACCACTTCCATCAGACTTATCTCAAATTTTCCAGAGAAGATGTAGCGTCCGACTTCAAGGCCACCACTGAGCGACAACATAGCTACCGAAATCAGAAAGAAGATAACTCTCAGTTGAAGTAATTCTCTTTTATTCATGATAGTTGGGTTTGGTGTTTTAATAGAACCTTAATAAAGTTAATTTTTTTGAAGACGAAGTAAAAGCAACCTGTTGAGAATATTTCTAGTTCATCCAATACTCCTTTTTTAATCTATTAGAGCCAACTTTTCACTATTCTCCGCTGGCATTACGCATTGATTTTTCCAGAGACGATAGTAGGGTCCGTGGTTGCAAATCAGGTCCTGATGCCTGCCTTCTTCAGCAACTTTCCCGTTCTCGAGTACGACAATTTTGTCGGCATGGTAGATGGTGCTGAGTCGATGAGCGATGATGATGATGGTTTTTTGCTGTCCTTTAAAATGGTCAAGCGTATCCTGCACAAATTTTTCAGAAGTTGAATCGAGTGAAGATGTAGCCTCGTCAAGAATAAGTATTTCCGGATCACGGTAAAGAGCGCGTGCAATTGCAATTCGTTGCTTCTGTCCTCCGGAGAGGGTAGCTCCGTTTTCACCGATGTAGCTGTTGAATCCTGCAGGGAGCTTTTCGATAAATTCTATCATTCCAAGCTGCGTACAGATCGATAGAATTTTTTTCATATCTGGAGAATCGTTTCCAACGGCGATGTTGTCAATTATATTCCCTGAAAAGAGGTGGATATTCTGAGGTACAGCTGCCACCAACGTTCTCAATGAATTATTTTGAATGTATTTCAAATCATATTCGCCAACATGAATATTGCCTGCTGAAATAGGGTAAAGATTTTGCAGCAATTGAATCAATGTTGATTTGCCCGAGCCACTTTCGCCGACGATCGCAACCATAGCACCTTTTGGAATGTTCAACGTAACATCGTCGAATACGGTGGTGTGTGTTCCATATCTAAAGTTTATATTCTTCAACCGGATATCACCGACCATTTCGCGGGAGATGATTATCTTGTTTTCATCTTCTTCTTGTTCGAGGTCAGTAATCTCAAACAATCGGTCTGCCGCAATCCAGGCATTTTGAATCAGTTTGTTCATACCAATCAGACTGCTGGCTGGACCTGTAAAATAGCCAATCAACGCATAGAATGATAATAGCTCTCCCGGAGAGATCTGATTATCCAATACAAAGCCGGCGCCAACCCAAAGCAATAGAATGGTGAAAAGTCTTGACGAATATTCACTTGAAAAATTCGATCGGAGGCCATTAACTCCTGACTGATAAAGTGTAACTAATAATTTATAGAACTTATCCTCTGTTTTGAGTTGAGCATGGTCTTCCAGCCCAAAGCTTTTAATGGTTCCGATAGACGAAAGCGATTCGACCAACTGGGATTCAAGCTCTGCAGAGTTTTCCATCAGTTTGCGCTCTACTTTTTTATTGAGATAGTTAGTGATTAGATAGATGATGAGATAGAACGGGATTACCAGAAAAATAACAATCGCCAGTTTCCAGTAATAAGTGAACATCAAAGCAAATGAAAATAGGATAACAAAGAAATTCACGGCAAGCTGGAGGAAGGCTTCATTGAGAAGGGTTCTGATCTTTACAGCATCATTTATTCTTGATAGTATTTCGCCGACGCGCATCGAATCAAAGAATTTCATGGGCAATCGCAAAAGGTGTTGATAGTAGCCTAGTATCAAACGCGTATCGATCAATTGTCCGGTTTTTAAAATAAACAGACTTTTCATATAGCCGATGATGATTGCTACGAACAGCAACCCAATCATTACTACGCTCATCGAGGTGAGCAGGTTTCTGTTTCCGTCGACCAAGACATAGTCGACAATTTGCTGAACATAAACGGATGTACTTAAGCCGATCAATGTGTATATCAACGCTCCGACCAATGCTTTTATCAGCATGCTTTTGTGAGGCTTGATCAGATGGATCATCCGCGATGAAACGGATTGTGTTTTTTTTCCTTTTTCGAAAGTTTCTCCCGGCATCAAAATGACCAGCACGCTTGTCCATATTTTTTTAAACTCGTCGTGGGTATAACGATGGGAGAGGCCATCACCCGGATCCATAACTTCAATAAAGCTTGACGTGACACTATAAACAACGACAAAATGGTGGAGTGAGTCACCGACGATTATATGGGCAATGGCGGGTTTTGGGATCTTTGACAGGCTGTCTAATGTTCCTTTTACACCCTTCACTTCGAAACCCAGTTTTTTGGCAGCCTCGATCATTCCAAGGACGTTGGTTCCTTTCTTATTAGTTGAAGCAAACTGACGTATTCTTGCAACAGGAAGTTCCAGGCCATAATAAGCTGCAACAGATGCCAGGCACGCCGCACCACAGTCTGTGATGTCTCGTTGTTTTATTTTTACGACTCTTCTCATGATTAATTTATGCGTTTGGCTTCATCCAGTGATTAACGTTATTGAAGCAACGGGACCAGAACAGGTGATCTTGGTGATCATTAAGTGCACGCGAAATGTCATTTATTTATTTTATTATCATAAACTCCAGTAACAAGAGGGCTAAGAGTTGCAACTGTCAGGCTCCCTATAAGAGCAATTAATCCCACGGAGTTTGTTTCTCCGCGACGATAGTAAATTATTGAAAACACGATCGATATTACTATCACGATCAATATAGTTATCAACGCCAACACTTTTATATTTTTCATATTGCAGAAGTTAAGTTTGGAGTTTAAAAAGTGTGCTTCGGTTTTTCGAAGCACACTTGAATTATTTAAAAGATTATGTTACCAATAAAATAGCCGGCAAAAAATACCGCGGAGCCTACCATGGCTATCTGGAGGGCAAGGCCAATTACTGGCATAACAGCAAGTGGAATGAGAGGGCCCGCTCCACCTTCAATTGTTGTAAGTTCTTGATAGCTTAGATCTGTAAGTTCAAGATTTTCTGGATTTTTCATAGTCTGTTAGTTTTATTTGATTATAAAATTGATTTGATGCCAAACTATCAAAAACGAGTAGCGTCTTACTACTTTCCGTGTTTTTGATAGTACGCCAAAGCCATGCCGGCAAAGAAAAGTAACGGAATCAATCCGAAGCCAGCAGTAGTAGCGGTCATTTCTGAATTAGTCATCTCAATGAGTTCTGTGTTTTTAAGATTTTTCATGTTGTTTTGGGTTTTTTGTTAGTAAAAAATTGATTTGTAAATTGAACCTTATGCCAAATATCTTGGCACAGTCACTATCGTAACATATAGTACTATGAGAACAATTGGAAATAGTACTACTCCAATGATCCCTCCGGACGTCTCTTCGAGTTCCGAGTTATTCAATTCAGTTAGTTCCATTTTTTTTAGATTCTTC
>JBBRFP010000146.1:0-5451 GCA_038241465.1 Cytophagales bacterium
AGTCACTCAAAGAGCTGAAACAACATCCAACACTTAAGAGGATTCCCATTATAATATTTACTACCACAAAAAACGAAGCGGAAATATCGCGTTGTTATGAGTTGGGTGCCAATAGCTATGTGGTAAAACCGGACAGCTATTCAGACCTTCTTAAAGTTGTTAATCAACTGAAGAGCTATTGGTTTGAAACAGCATCGGTGGCTGCGAGGTAGGGTTCTCGACTGTTGAATTTAAAAGAATAAAGTGATGGTGCTTTAATTAAGCAGCTCTCTTCGTGGTCAACCGACTAATCAAATTACTCAATATTCCGCCAGCTTTACTATGAATCAAGGCACTGGATCCGAGAGTCTTTGCAGCAAAAGGTATAATCAGTTTTGTTAACCACCCACTTTTTGCCAATACTAAATTCCTAAGGACCACATCGGTAGCCAAACTCATTCCCACATTCAGGAGAGAATTGCTGCGATCCCTGGCAGTTATCTTCCCAACGAATTTCAATACCGCCGCAGCAGGTCTCAATTCTTCTTTTAATGCCACAATATCCTGACGGATGATTGCCTTTTGTGCCATCAGCAAACTTTCAAGCTCTAGCTTTTCGGCCAAAAGATCATCGTATGTTTTTATCTTATTCATAAACCTTGCGAATTATTTGATTTCTTACGTACGGGAAAACGATTTTCTTCCGTATCAGAACAACAATAAAGGCACAGATCAGATAAAAACCGGCTACAATGAAATAACCAAGCTTCATATTATCAAGAGTTTCTCCAATCCACATGCTTGCACCAATTCCAGCAAAGAAAAAGACAAACATGAAAAAGAATGTTACCAACACAGCGATAAGACTTACCGAAGCAACACCGGTAGCTTTTTGTGTGGCATTTACTACTGTGAGCTTAAAGTAAGTTTCGATATAGTCTGAAACGTGATCGGTTAATGATTCTGCTTTAGTTTTGAATTCTTCCATACGGGAATAGTTAAAAAAAATGAAGCAAGGCGGATTGACCCGCCTTGCCGAATTTAATTAATTACATTGAAGCTTTTGCTTTCTTATAAGCGTGGTTCACATCGTTCTTGAATTCATTTCCTTCGTCCATAGCGGTAGACTTTACTTCTTCATAATGATCTTTTCCGGAGGCAATAAGATCAGTGATCCTTTTTACAAGATCGCCCGCTGTTCCTTTAAGATTGCTGCGGAGGGTTTCTCCTTTTTCCGGAGCGATCAGCATACCTATAATCACACCTGCCGTTGCTGCTCCGAGTATACCCAGGAAAATGTTTGTGGAATTTTTCATAATCATGTTTGTTTAGTTTCAATTGCACAATAGAATATAAATATTGTGCCATAGGGGGAGAGATTCAGAGTGTGTGGGAAGTATGCTACTAGCATCTAATTCGAGGAATATTTTACACAAATTTTACATTCTTGAGAATCAACGGAAAATCAAAGAAATCCCTTTTTGCGGTAACAGAGGACTTTTGACGGTAGGTTTCACACGTCTTGCAGTGGCTTCAGATTTTCCTAGTCCATGGTATAGTGGGCTTTTTATGAGGGGCCGAATTACGACATTCATGATCGGGACTGGAATTACTGTTGTGGTCATCCGCTTACCGATCGCCAGCAGATTGAAATTATTTTTTAGCACTTCAACCGCTGTGGCCGTCAAAGAGATGAGCAGCGTCAATCCTTGACTCAAGGCATTTTGAACAAGGCGAACAAATCTTTTGCTATTCTTAAAAAAGAAACGAAGCGAAAAAAATAAAGTAATGTCGGATTTTTGACTAAAGAGGCGGTAAGAACTCCAAGTGGTGCTTTACTATCTTTTCAGGCAGTGGAATCAACTACTCCTTCTTCCCATTCTCGGGTCCGACATACTCAACGTCAACGGACTCCGGCATGGTCTTATTCAACTTCACGACTTTTATCTTATAATTGAAAAAGGTTTTTGCTTCTCCCTCCTTCACGTTGGGCCAATGGTACGTCAATAATCCAGCAAGGGTCTCATAATCCTCTGACTCTGGAAATGGATACCGCAATGACTTATTGATATCATGCAATGATGAAAGCGCGAGGATATGAAAATGATTCTCATCGGCAAGGGGCTGAACAATGGAGGTTTCATGATCATGTTCATCCTGAATCTCACCGACAAGCTCTTCAAGAATATCTTCCAGCGTGACAAGACCAATCGTACCACCAAATTCACTGACAACCACCGCCATCTGAGTTTTTCTTCTCTGAAATTCGCGAAGCAAAGAATCAATAGGCTTGGTCTCCGGTACAAAATGAACCGGTCGCATAATATCTTTCAATCCTTTGTCGGTATTTTGAACGAAGAGACTGATAATATCCTTTGCATGAACAATTCCAACAATCTCCTCCAACGAATTTTCATACACCGGGTAGCGCGAATAGGCTTCATGTAATACCAGGTTCATCACATCAGGAATCGGTGAGTTCAATCTGATTGCAGAGATTTTAATACGCGGCACCATTACCTGGCGCACTACTCGATCATCAAAATCAAATACATTCTGGATCAACTCACGTTCGCTATGTTCGATCGCACCACCTTCTTCACTTTCTGCAATAATGAGCTTCAACTCTTCTTCTGAGTGAATCTCGGCTTCCCCCATTGGCTTGATGCCTATGATCTTCAGCATCGTGTTGGCAAAGCCATTCAGGAACCAAATAAAAGGGCGGAAAACAAAATGAAAAAGCCGTAGGCCGAGCGACAGCCGAAGTGTTGTGCTTGTTGGATATCGTATTGCAATGGTCTTAGGTGCAAGCTCTCCGAAAACAATGTGCATTACAGTAAGAGTTGCAAAGGCTACTGGTATCGCGATCTTATGCGCCAGTTCGTCAGTGATGGTAAACCCTGTAGCGTTGATGATGTTCAGCACCATCCTGGAAACCACGTCCTCTCCCACCCATCCCAATCCAAGACTGGCCAATGTAATTCCAAGCTGTGTAGCCGCCAGATATCCATCAAGATTATTGATGATGCTGGTCGCCGCGCTTCGAGAAAGGGAGCTCTTTTCAACTGCTATTTGAGAGGATCGGACCTTCACAATAGCAAACTCGGCTGCAACGAAAAAGCCGTTCAATAGAACAAGGCCAAGGGTAATAATTACATCAATTGTCATAAAGGCAAGCCGCAAAGATAACCCTTTCCAGCGTTTAGGGTCTAAAATAAATCGATGGAATACCGACAAGCGCGGGAATAATCAGTGTTTTTAGACAAAATTGCTGGCCAGTCCAGCACCCAGGGCGCTAAATCAAAAATTTCATCCTGTCTGTCGGGGGCAGGGGCGTGCATAAGTCAGGAATTCCTCAATAGATATTTTCAAAAATCGGGGTCTTTATGTGTGATTTCATGTCTCTTTTATGGGAAGAATCCTGCCCGGATTTCTATCTTTCTTGCACGTCCCAACCTAACCCAACTGATGTCTGATAACAAAAGCAAAATGGCTGGCGTCATTAAGGCATCCGCCACCGGAACACTTCTCGAATGGTACGATCTGCTCCTGGCGGTTATCCTTGCGAGAGTACTAAGTCGGAATCTTTTTCCCGACAATGATTCGACTGCATTTCTTGAAACGCTGGCCATTGTAGGCTCTTCATTTCTTATACGTCCGATCGGCTCACTGATCTTCGGTTCCCTTGGCGATAAAAAAGGAAGGAAAAAATCGTTCCTCCTCTCTCTTTTATTAATGGGCGGCGCTACATTTTTGATCGGTTTGATCCCAACGTTTCAAACCATCGGTTGGTTTGCTCCTGTCTTACTCCTCATGCTGAGACTGGCTCAGGGATTCGCTCTCAGTGGTGAATATTCCGGCGCTATTATTTATGCGGCAGAAAATGCGCCAGCGGATAAAAGAGGATACTATACCGGATTCATTCAAGCTACAGTACCCATTGGACTACTTATATGTCTAAGCGTAGTCATCCTCATTCAATCATTAATGAGCGTTGAAGACTTCATGCGCTGGGGATGGAGGATACCATTCCTATCAAGTATTATCCTGGTGATCTTCTCCTATCTGGTGCGAAGAAAAATGGAGGAAACTCCCTACTTTCTGGAACTTCAGCGGTCAGGAAACGTCGCAAAGTCGCCGGTCAAAGAATCACTGAGCAACGTTTCAAATCTCAAGCTGATGATCAAATTGATCTTCGGAGGCAATGCGGCACAAAGTTCCATCATGCATTCCTCACAGTTTGTTACACTTTTCTTTCTACAACGAACGGTCCACTTAAACGAAGCAACAAGCTACATCATACTGGCGGTCGCGTTGATGGCGGGAGCTCCTGTCTTCCAGCTTGCCGGGAAATGGAGTGATACAATGGGGCGCAAAAAGATTATCTATTCCGGGATGTTACTGGCGTTAGTTTCCATACCGGGCTCCTTTTATTTATTCCTATTGCTCGGTAATCCTGATCATTTGACAGTTTCTCACGATATCGGAATTCCAATGACATTATTTTTTATTGCACTGGTGCTGATCAACACGATTGCAAGTGCTCTGGTTTACGGACCGATGGGAGCTTTTGTAATGGAGTATTTCAATGGGAGGACCCGCTACACGAGCATGGGCTTTACACACAACATTGGAAACGGACTCATTGGCGGCGCCACGCCGTTGGTAACGGAATTTTTAAGAGGCGCATTGACAGTGAGTTCGGCGTTTGCCCCGTTCGTTGGATTGATCTATCCATTGGGTCTGATCGTAATGGCGTTGATTGTGAATCCATTTATTGAGAAGCCACGACCTGAAGGGACTTAATTCTTTTTCAGCACGCCGATGCGTAGTTAATTTCAGGTGAGGATAGGTTACAGGTTGCCATTCGTGTCAACGATCTACTTTTTCACAAACGGCAATGCCAGACCCTTCGCCATCATAATATAATATCCCGATGGCAACGAGCTGATGCTGACAACCCATTCCTTCTGACCGGAGGAAAATGTTCCCTGAATAGAAGTACGGCCGAACAAGTCGACAATTCTGAAATCGCTTTCATTGGTCGATACGTGGGAACTGCGAAGTGTGATTTCATTGTCTGCAGGCGAAGGAAATAGGATTGGAACCATCGCCGCTGGGTTATCTTCAAGTCCGGTGATGAAACTTGCAAACAGCTGGCTTTTGGTTATCGTTTGCTTTGGCAATTTCAAACTTCCCCATTTTAGCTTCATGACTGCCTGGCCGCCAAGGTCAAAGTACTCCAGGCGAATCGGATATTTCATTCCTGCTGTCAAGGCTATAGTCCCACTCCATTCAGTGGCTGGCTGAGGTATCCATTTGTCTATGATCAACGCATTGTTTACCCAAAGACGTGCGCCGTCGTCGGACGTTGTATAAAAAGTATAGACCTCAGTAAATTGAGGCAGCACTTCACCGGTCCATCGTGCCGTAAAATTATCGGCGTTGATTACCGGATCGGGAGATCCACCT
>JBBRFP010000147.1:0-5447 GCA_038241465.1 Cytophagales bacterium
AAAAATACCGTTGTATTGAGCATTTCCAAAGATCTGCCATTTGCTATGAAGCGATTTTGCGGCGCTGAAGGAATTGATAAAGTGGTGCTGCTATCAGACTTTAAGAATAAGCATTTTTCAAATACTTACGGCGTGGAGATGGTTGATGGTGCCATGAATGGATTGTTTGCAAGAGCCGTGGTGGTTATTGGGCCGGACGGAAAAGTGAAGCACACGGAGCTTGTGCCCAGCATTGGAGAAGAGCCGGATTATGAAGCGGCGCTGAGTGTGCTGTGAGATAAATGTAGCAGGTTAAAGGAAACAGGCTGCATGGACTTGAACATACGTCTGCACATCAGTATGTCAACACTTCAGCACACTAAGAAGTTGCAATCTTACTCACCGCCTCAATCAATCTATCCAAATCTTTGGTCGTCGTATACACATGGGGCGTCACCCGCACCGCGCTGACATTTTCCCAGACAATACTAGTGGTGTGAATCTGATAGTCACCGAAAAGTTTTGATCCCACTTCTCCTGGCGTAAGGCCGTCAATACTGAAGGTGCCAAGCGCACAGGAATATTCAGGTTTTAATGATATGTGCAGCTTCACTCGCGGATTTTTTGTAACAGCGTTGCACCAATAGGTTTTCAGATAGTGAAGACGTTCCTGTTTTCTTCTTGCGCCGATGGCATTATGGAAATCAATAGCCTGCCCGATGGCTTGTTCCGGCGCAAAGGATCGGGTGCCCAGTGTTTCAAACTTTCTGATATCGCCGCTTTGCGGTTTTTCACCAGGAAACAAAGGCCACGTTTTTTCAATCCGATCTTTCCTGATATACATCATACCGGTACCGAATGGAGCGCACAGCCACTTATGCAGACTTGTTCCAAAGTAATCGCAATTAAAATCGGAGATCTTATAATCCAGATGCGCAAATGAATGTGCCGCATCAACGATGCTTATAATTCCGCGTTTTCTTGCTTCAGCGCAAAGCTTGGCAGCAGGAAGGATTTGCCCGGTCCAGGTGATGAGATGAGTGATGTGCCAGATCTTTGTTTTTGGCGTGGTCGCGTCGATGTATGCCTTTATTACGACATCATCATTATCAAGGGGTAATGAAAGATTGACCCAATTGATTTTAACACCTTCACGAAGTTCACGTTGTTTCCAGGCATGGATCATGTTTGGATAATCCTGTTTGGTCATCACGATCTCATCACCACGCTTCATATCAATACCCCAGGTAAAAGTGCCAAGAGATTCTGTTGTATTTCGATTGATCGCTATTTCTTCACCCGAGACTCCCGCCAGGTCTGCCAGCTTTCTTCTGAGGGGTTCTCGTCCTTTATCCAAGATCTGCCACATATAGTATGTAGGAGCTTCATTGCTCAAATGATAATATCGATCGACAGCATCCTGAACCACTTTGGGCTGTGGACTCACTCCTCCGTTATTTAAATTCAGAATATTGGTTGTGACCGTATAGGCTTGTGCCATCCTACTCCAGAGATCTTCATCATCGGCCGCCATTTCGGGGGAGAGTTCATTGAGCGAGTACAATGCATCGGAAACATCTTCTGCCAATGCTTGATGTGAAAGAGACGTCAATGATGCTGCTCCAACGAGGCTCATTGATTTGCGGAAGAATGATCGACGAGAGGTCATAAATGAAGAAATTAAAGAATGAAGCAATGAAATTAGGGAATTGCAAGGAGATTTGACAGGGGGCGAGATTGCGGATTTTGAGACTACCGCCATGTCTGCACATCGATGGATCCGAACTTTATTTACTCCATGTCTCTAAGCTCAATCTCCAGCGCACGTGTACTGATGAGAATTTCATTCAGCGAAAGCGCTAATGAAAGAAGGAGAAACAACAAACTCATTGCAAAGATTGCATACGCAAACATTTCATGTTCGAGATAGATAAACAACATCGAAAGAACACAAAGAAAAAAACTGAAAATTCCACTTGCCTGCATTTGCTTGATCAGGGTGAGTCTGCGACGGAGGTTGATGATCTGCTCCTTCATCAGGTGCCTGTCTTCTTTTAATAATTGGTATTCGGTGTGAAGCTTTCGAATCAAAGACGCCAGCGATAGAAACCGATTTGTGTATGCCAGCATTAACAACGTGATGGCGGGAAAAAGAAGAGCGGGAGTGTTGATGGAAATCTGCATAGAATCAGTTGACAGTTAATAAAATAAACAGTTGACGAAGGATAATCTAATTTACATTTTCGAGTTTTCGGATAGCGGGTGCTCTCCAGGCAGTGATCCCAACAACCAGTAAGGTCATTAAACCTCCAAAGATTACTGAAGGTACTACCTTGAAAAGCCGGGCAGCAACACCCGATTCAAAGGCTCCGATTTCATTTGATGAGCCGATAAATATATTATTAACAGCCGACACTCTCCCCTTCATGTTCTCGGGGGTAAGCGTTTGAAGCAACGTTCCACGAACAATTACACTAACGCAATCAAACACTCCGCTCATGGCCAGAATGCCCATTGATAACCAAAAATTTCTAGAAACAGCGAACAAGATCATGCAGACGCCGAATGCTCCCACAGCAATCAGAAGAATTTTTCCCATGCTCTTCCTGATGGGATTATGAGTGAGATAAACGGCTGTCATCACTGCGCCGATTCCTGGAGCTGAACGAAGAAACCCAAGCCCAACTTTACCTACTCCAAGGATCTGATCCGCGAAGATCGGAAGCAACGCTATTGCTCCTCCAAAAAGCACAGCAAACAGATCAAGAGAAATAGCGTTGAGGATGATCTTGTTTTTAAACACAAACTGAAGTCCGGCCTTAATCTTATCCACGATTCCTTGTTCTTCTGTGATGGCTGGTAATGGTCGATTGGCAACCGTCGTTGCTAAAACCAATCCCATAAACATCAACGTGACATCAACGCTATATGCCGCCGTAATTCCAAAGAAGCCATAGATCAATCCACCGATCGGTGGGCCACAAATGGAGGCCGTTTCCCACAATGTACTGTTCCATGAGATCGCATTTTGATAGAGCTCGCGTGGCACGAGCTGTGGCATAAACGAAAATATCGCAGGCGTGATGAACCCCCTCGCAATGCCACTAAGAAAGATGACGATGTAAATAGGTAAGATCCCATTTGATAAAATGAAACGGCCGATGTCTACTGTAAAAAAAAGTAGACCCAGTGAACAAAGTAGTAAAGTAAAAAGAGTAACGACTATAATTTGCTTTCGCTGAATGATGTCTGCGAGATGACCCGCATACAAAGACACCGCTATTGACGGAAGGGCTTCTGCCAAACCAATGAGCCCGAGCGATAATGGATCTTTTGTTATTTCATAGACCTGCCATCCAACTACAACCGCCTGGATTTGAATGGCGAGTGTTACGCAAAACCGTGCACTGATAAAAAAACGGAAATCGCGTATCTGCAACGCAGCATATGGACTGCTCATGAATTACTCAGACTAAAATTTTTTGAATTGCCTCTACAGCTGTGCGTCTTCTGCGATCCCTTTCGCCAGAAATTTCTACTGTAGGAATCTTTGAATCAAAAACTTCGTTTTTATAAATGTTCCAGAAGTATTCACGTTTAGTGGGATGTTCCCGTTGAGGGTCTTCTTCCCAGGGTATATCAATATTGGTCAATAACAATAAATCGTAGTGACGATTGTTCATCGATGTGATGATCTCTGGTTCTGTGTTGCCAAATTTTTCCTCACTCCAGACTTTCAACACAATAAGATTGGTATCGCAGATCAGAACACCATTAGCGGTTTGCATCCATTCATCTTCAACACGCAACTGTCCATGTGCAATTTTTGTCAGATCTGTTTGATCGTAGGGACGATTAAGCTTATTGATGTAAGCCCGTGCATATTCCGGAACCCATTCTGTTTTAAAAAAGGACGCGAGGTATTTTGACAGGTCGGTTTTGCCGGTGCACTCGGGGCCAACAATTGCGACCTTTTTAATAGTTGGCGAGGACAGGTGAGTTGCTTGCATAAGCCTTTTGAAACGGCAAGATACCAGAAAACACGTCAAAATGACCGCATTTGCCCTTCTGTAATCCCGCAAGATTTTAATAAGCCGCGTTGTATCCTTATCTTTCAGATTAAATTATTTACGTGAAGCGCCGGAAAGCATTAAAGCAAATTGGTTGGGGATTATCGGGAAGTATTTTTCTGCCTTCTTTGCTGGAGGCGTGTGCACCTAATGATCCTGGGCCGGAGATTAATTACAATGGAAGTGTCGCGATAATTGGTGCTGGCGCCGCTGGATTGTATGTTGCCGACATTCTTCATTCCAAGGGAGTCAATGTAACTATTTTTGAAGCGCGCGATCAGCTGGGTGGCAGAGTGTGTTCGCTTAGAAATCAGTCAGCGACTCAATATCCAAACAAGAATATCTTAAGTTCTGACTTTCCGATTGAATTGGGAGCTCAGGTAATCACAGGTTCAAATTCGATCCTTGGTCAGATCTATAAAAACTATTTATTAACGACGGCGGAAATTGAACCGACCTTTAATGAATTTATTCTTGACAGCACCGCCAAGTCGGATTTAGGATGGGCAGCAGACGCCGACTATTTGGCTGCAAAAAATTTCAAGAATGCTTTAAAAACATATGCAGGTAACTCTCAAACTGTTCAGACAGAGGCCCAGGCAGTTGTCGGTCAGCGTGGTTTAGGAATGCTGAATGGTATGATTGGAAATCTGCATGGAAGTAGTAATGATAAAATAGGCATTGGTGCTTTGGCGCAAGATGAAGTTCTCACACCCACCGATGGAAAGATTCTGGTACTGCGATCAAATCCGATACAGGATGTGCTCATCTCGCGATTCAGTGCAATTCAAACCTTGGTGAAAACCAATACTCCAATACTGTCCATCAACTACGGAGGAGATCTCGTTACACTTACCGCAAAAGATGGAACTTCTTTTGAGTTCAACAAAGTAATCGTTACAGTTCCGATAAGTATTATCAAGAGCGGTGGTATAGCTTTTAGTCCGGGACTTCCTTCCTCGTATACCAACTCTTTATCGAAGATCGGGTTTGGCGCATCGCTTCGAGTGTTTATTGAATTCAAAAAGAATTTCTGGGGTATAGGTACGGGTTTTATTTACGGGTCAAATAATTTCCCAGAATATTTCAATGTTGGTGTTGGAACAGGATTCAATCAATCTCTTTCAGTCACAGTAAATGGAGATAAGGCTGCTCAATATTCGGCATTAGGTGAACTTGGAGCGGTCAATGCAATCATCGCTGACCTTGACTTGATTTACAACGGACAGGCTACAAAGTTTGTCCGTAAGGACGTCAATAATGACAAAATGATTTATGTGATCGAAGATTGGACGACGAGGGAATACATTAAGGGTGGATATTCTTACCCACAAGCTGGTGCAACCAATAATGATCGCAAAGCCATTGGGGCACCCGTAGGAGGAAAATTATTCTTTG
>JBBRFP010000148.1:0-5430 GCA_038241465.1 Cytophagales bacterium
GGTCAAGCTTATGCCCAATGGTGAGATCATTGAAAAGAAAAATCTTGTCAATCCTACTGTTAAGATACTACCCGAGTCGACTGCCATTCACGGGATCAGCAATGAGCATGTAAAAGACATGCCGACGTTTAAAGAATTAGCAAAAGACTACGCGAAGTTTTTCGAAGGTGCAGATCTAAGCGGCTTTAATATTTTGAAATTTGACGTACCCGTGCTCGTGGAAGAATTTCTGCGTGCCGGTGTCGATTTTGATTATTCAAGAAAGCGGATCATTGATTCACAACGTATTTATCATATGATGGAGAAGAGAAATCTTGCAGCCGCTTACAAATTCTATTGCCAAAAAGAGCTTGAAGATTCCCATACTGCGTCGGCTGATACCCATGCCTCTATGCAAGTGCTGCTGGCTCAGGTGGAAAAGTATGAAAACATGCCTGTTACCGATGGACTAGGTCATCCTGTTGGAATCATTAAGAACGACCTTGATGAATTGCACAAGCTGACGTCATCGGCTATGGTTGATCTTGCTGGCCGAATGGTTTTAAATCAAAAGGGAGAAGCTGTGTTCAACTTCGGAAAGCATAAGAATAAAAGTGTTCTCGCCGTATTGAAGGAAGAGTCTTCCTATTATGATTGGATGATGAATGGTGACTTTTCACTCGATACCAAGCGACGGCTGACGGAGATTAAGTTGAGTGAGTTTAAAAAGTAGAGGGCGATTGGTAAAAGATGAAAAGTGAAAAGCTTGGCTGCTTTTCCAAATAAAAAAAAACAGCGAAGTCGATATTCATATAGGTATCGGCTATAGGTGATCGATCTAGTGACAGATCAGTATCGATCGAGGAGCTGCCCTGTATGGCCCCTTTAATCCCTCTCTAAACCGGTGATATTCTACGATTTGATTGAAATTTCGAAGCAGTTTATCCTATTCTCTTCGTTTTGCTCGAAAATTAGTGGTTTTAGTGCCATTGAAACCAAACAGAATGATAGGAGTGGCAATCTGGAATTCAGCAAATCACGCATTCTATTTCAGAGACGAAAACGTTACTGATTTAAATTGGCTTCAAATAAGCTCGGTATTTCTAAGGACCTTTTTGGTCGGCGTTAGGGAGGCCCGATCAATGAGTTCATGTATCATCTGTGAGTCATCCGCCATTGAGATTAAACTTCAAAAATAAATAAGCACTATTCCGGTGACAAACGGTAACGTTCCTGTCTAAACTAGTGAATTCAAGTACCTCTCTTGACACTTATGCTTTCGCCTTAAACGGACGCAGCAATGTAGTTTCACTTAAACTCTTAATTTATGCAAACTTATCGTTGGCTAGTCGGCCTATTGGCTGCCGGATCGTTTTACTCTTGTGCCATCATTCGGCCCGGAGAAGTGGGTATCAAACAAAAGCTTGGTGTCATCAAAGCAGACCATCTTGCGCAGGGACCTTATGTGATGAATCCTTTCACAACCATCATTTACAAAATACCCGTTCGCACAGTGGAAGCCTTCAATACACTGGATGTTCCTACCAAGGAGGGATTAACAGTTAAGTCAGAGATCGCTTTACTCTATCATGTAAAACCCGAAGCAGCCAGAGAAGTTTACACTAAATACGGAATGAACTATCAGGAAGTGATCGTGGAAAGCAATTTTCGGGCGGTGGTAAGACACATCGCAGGCATGTACTACGCAAAAGAATTATTCGCCGTGGACAGAAAGAAAATTGAAAAAGAAATCTTCGACGAAATTTCTGCCAGCATTTGGGATAAGGGCTTTGTTACGGATGCCGTGTTGTTGAAAAGCATCACCATGCCCCCACAAATATTTCAGGCGGTGGAGAACAAACTGAAAGCTGAGCAAGAATCGCTTCAAATGGAGTTTGTTATTTCCAAGCAGAAGAAAGAGGCCGAGCGCATGCAAATCGAAGCAGAAGCCATTAAGGAGTACAACAGGACGATATCTGAAAGCTTAAACGAGATGATGGTGAAGTGGAGCAGTGTTCAAATTATGAAGGGGCTGGTGACGTCGCCGAATGCGAAGGTCATTATCACTGATGGCAAGACTCCAATGATCGTGAATGGAAATTGATTCGGTAATTTGGTGATTCGGTGATGATGCACAGCAACGAATCAACTCATCAACCATCAGATTTCCTTCCACGTGTGATCGGCGAGCAACCTCACACCGGCAACGAAACTCTTATACGGTAACTTACCACCCCACTCTTTCGGACCAATCATGGAGACAAGATAAGAATCATCTGACTTTTCATAAAGATAATAGACTTGGCCGATCACAGGATTGAAGCTCAGCTTCGCATCATAGATCAGCATGGAGAGCTCTTTGCGTTGTTGAATTTCTTTTGCCTGAATGGCAAGCAGTTCGATCTGCTGACGAATCTGGGTCAGCTGCATATTCGTCTGCTCCTCCATCGCGGTCAGTCCCTGATGACGTATCAAGCCCTCTTCATTCGGCCTGACTACAGCGCCCGCGGCCGATGAAGAATACGGCAGCACACTCATCTGCTTGTGATATATCTCTGTGTTAGTCAGTGCCTGCCCATCAGGCTGAAGATGTTTCTGCGTAATCTTCAAATATGCTTTAGGAGTGATCTCATGCAAGACCTGGAGTATATGAAGGCCGTTCTTATAGAAATTGGTCTCAAATCCAAGTAAATCGGTAAAGCCACACCTTACCGTATCCGCTATTTCACGATCATCAAGGGGCTGCTCTTCATTATTAGCAATGACGGCATAACGAGAAGTAAATCCCTGATCTTCAAGGGTGACCCAGTTCATGTTGATGACCAACTGATCTTTTATTTCCCCCAATTCGATCTTATAAAACGCAGACTTCGGGCGCCCTCCGGTTTCGTAGGTTCCCTTTTCGGGGAAAAGTTGCCAGGATGCAAGGAAATTATAAGCTTCAACCATCAGGAGTTAAACGTTAATCGTTAATAGTTGTTCGAAGTTAATATCCACCCCGAAACCGACCAATCAACGATTAACGATTAACTTTCATTCTATTTTTTATATTTCATTGCTTCCGGTATCCATCCCTTCAAATCCCTGATACGGGTAGCATTGGCGGGGTGAGTTGAGAGGAATTCAGGGGGCGCGGCTCCGCCACTTTTAGCCTCCATGCGTTCCCAGAAAATCGGAGCCTGGTTAGGATCATATCCTGCCATCGCAAGAAAGATCAATCCAAGGTGATCTGCTTCCGATTCATCCTGGCGACTGAACTTCAGCATTCCAATACTTGAACCTGCACCAACCGCTTGCATTAAAAGTTGCTTGCCCGCGGTAGGATTGCTTCCCATTAACGCGCTTAACGTGCTCAATCCCATTTGAGACAACATCGACTGACTCATTCGTTCTCTTCCATGATTCGCAATAGCGTGGGCAACTTCGTGCCCCATTACGATCGCAACGCCTGTTTCATCTTTACAAACGGGAAGGATTCCAGTATAAAAAGCAACCTTGCCGCCTGGCATACACCATGCATTGACAGTCTTTGGGTCTTCGATCAGATTGAACTCCCAGTCAAACCCGGCAAGCTCACCCGATAGATTATTAGCCGCCATGTATTGCTCAACAGCATGCTGAATCCTTCCTCCCACTGTTCTTATCATTTGAGTCTCCTTGGCGTTGGTCGAGAGCGGCCCCTTGGCGATCACGGCTTTATATTCTTCCGTAGCCATTGGTATAAGCTCCGAATTGGAAACCAGGTTCAATTGCTTGCGTCCCGTGAGAGGTACAGTAGCACAACCGTATGCTATGAGCAATCCGGCAAATACGATAATTATTTTTTTCATGAGGTTTTAAATTGTGGTGCGAATGTAGAGATTGGTAATAAAAAACTTCTAAAAAATCACATAAAAGTGGTCTTCCAGCCGTTTTGTTGATAGCTTTGTCTCTTTAAATAATCATGCCATTTCAATCATGAGGATATTTGCCATCGGAAGGAATTACGTAGCACACATTGAGGAACTCAACAACGAGCGCCCCGACGAGCCAGTTATTTTTACCAAGCCTGATACCGCCCTGGTTCGCAATAACGCCCCATTCTATTACCCGGCCACTTCCAAAGATGTCCATCATGAAGTGGAACTGGTGTTGAGGATTTCAAAAGAAGGAAAGAATATTGAAGAGAAATTCGCCCATAAATATTATGATGCAATCGGCATTGGCATAGATTTTACAGCACGTGATGTACAGGCTAAACTTAAAGAAAAAGGACTTCCATGGGATCTCGCAAAGGGTTTTGATGGCTCTGCTCCTATTTCTTCAAAGTTTATACCCGTAACCGAGTTTAAAGACATAAAGAATATAAATTTCAAACTTGAAATAGACGGGCAACTAAAGCAGCAGGGAAACACCAGCCTTCTTCTTTTTCCATTCGACTATATATTGGCGTATCTCTCTAAATTTTTTACACTTAAAACCGGCGATTTGATTTTTACCGGAACTCCCAAGGGAGTGGGACCTGTTACGCATGGAAATAAATTATCAGCTTACATCGAAGGCGAAAAGCTGCTGGAGTTTGAGGTTAAGTAGGTTAATTTTTTTAGCACTTATACCTCTCTCTAGCCTCGCACAATTTGCTCCGGGCGAACCGGATAGCGCTGTGAAATCGGTGCCCCTTGGAAAATATCTTTTCCCAATCAATCCAGGTCAGCCAAATCAACTTGCGGGCACCATGGGCGAACTGCGAAATACCCACTTTCACGGTGGGATCGATATCAGGACCAATAATCAAATCGGTGTTCCCGTGCTTGCTACCCAAGACGGGTACGTTACCCGCGCCAATGTCTCGACTTCCGGATATGGTACATCCCTGTTTCTATTTCATCCAGATGGAAAATCTTCAGTTTATGGACACCTTGACAAGTTCAAGGGAAAGCTCGGTGTATATGTAAAGCAGGAACAATATCTCCGTAAGACCTTTGAGATCGATTTGTATTTCAAACCAGGAGAATTCCCGGTTAAGAAAGGCGATACGATTGCCCTTTCGGGAAATACGGGCTCATCGGCAGGTCCGCATTTGCATTTTGAGATCCGTGATGGAAACTATGTGTTGAATCCTTTGAAGTTCGGCTTCAGTGAAATAAAGGACGATATACCGCCGTACGCACAAAAGATTGCACTGCGAACGCTTGATAACGACTCACGCATCAATGATCAGTTTGGACGATTTGAATTCTCGCTTGTAAAAAAGTCAGCCACTGAATACACATTGCCGATTCCAATTCTTGCACACGGCCGCATTGGTATCGAATTACGGGCAGAGGATAAAATGAATGATACTCCTGCGAGATGCGGCATCAATTACATTGAGATGTTTGCCGATAGTCAAAAGGTTTTTTCCCAGTCGATTGAGCGTGTTAATCTTGAAGAAACCCGCGGCATTCTTACAGTTCTTGATTATAAAACGCT
>JBBRFP010000149.1:0-5391 GCA_038241465.1 Cytophagales bacterium
GCTTTTCAATCCCAGAATAAATTTTAATTCATCCCTTCAATTCAATGGGTCATTCAACTATATGACAGTCGCAGCCGGATTGTTCGGCCTTTCTTCTTCTAATAATGTCTTTGTTTATTCCGTGGCGCAAACAAACGTGGTTCAAAATTCAAACTTATTCTATGAAGACTTGTCATCCGGTAAACGGTTTGGATCTCATCTTCCGTGGGGCGACAATAACGTGTACTACGATTTTGGAACGTGCTGTGCCAGCGGCCGTGTAAGTGGTAATTGGGGTGCGGCAACTGGTGAATTTAATTACTGGTCAATGGGGTCAAGCACATCCGCTGCGACACCCTCCGGCACCAGAAAGTTTATTTACCGGAACAACACGCTTGCGGCGGCAAATAACAATAGCGATAACGGTCAGGGCAACAACGCAGCTTTCTTCCTTGGTTCTGCTGGCCTTGGTAACTACTTCAACGGTGAGATCACCGAATTTTTCATCTCAACCAACGTGCCAACCGTGACTGAACTGTCACAGATTCATAGCTATCTAAGCGTGAGATATGGAATGCATAAGCCCGGCAATTACTTGGCCTCTGATGCTTCCATAATTTGGAATTCTACCACCAACTCCACGTATCATAATGATGTCACCGGTATTGGTCGTGATGACAACTCAGACTTGCTTCAGAAACAATCCAAGAGCTACAACTCGGATGATATTGTAACAATAGGTGTAGGTACCGCTTTAACAACTACCAATGCATTGAATATTGGAACTTTCCCTAGTGATAAAAGCTATCTTATCTGGGGAAATAACAACGGATCAAATCTGGCCAACGGTGGCGTTGATGTGCCTGCAACCATCGTTACTCGCCTTCAGCGAGCCTGGAAAGTCGGGGAATCTGGCGCGACACCACCCGGAACCGTGCGTATTCGTTTTGAAACAACTTCCTTTCCTGGTGCCAATGATCTTAATGATGTCCGTTTGATTGTGGATACAGATGGTACCTTTGCATCAGGGGCAGGGACGATTGTTGCCCCCGCCTTGGTTAATAATCCTGGGAAAATTGTCGAGTTTAATCATGACTTTGTAGCAGGTACTGGTTATTTTTTCACGCTTGGATCCGTCAATCTGGCAACTGCACCGCTTCCGATTCAACTATTGACTTTTACTGCAGTTGCTGAAAAGAATATCGTGCAGTTGGCATGGTCAACAGAAACTGAAACAAGGAATGATTTCTTTACGATCGAGAGGTCTTCTGAAAATATCAATTGGCAAGCTGTTAAAACGGTAAAAGGAGCCGGGAATAGCGATAAGAGAATTGATTATGCAGGTGTTGATGCCCGTCCTATCAATGGAATTTCCTATTACAGGTTGAAGCAGACGGACTTTGATAAGAGATCAACTTATTCGAAGATTATAAAGGTGGAGCTAAAGGTCGTTGATGAAGATCTCAATGTCTATCCTAATCCAACGAATGGCACGGCGACATTGGAAATTCCATCCTCAGTTGATCTTGAAAAAGTTGAACTCATCACAACCATGGGTGTCATCTTGAATACTATCAGTTCAGCGGCTGAGAATGGAAAGCTAACAATAGATGTGAGTTCGCTTCCCAAGGGTATTTACGTTTTGAAAGTGGCGGGAAGAAATGGTTACAACCGTTCGATGAGATTGGTGGTTAACTAGTTGTTTATCGCGGCTTCTATAATAGCTTACCTATTTTTGGTTCTCTCATCGGGTAGAGTTTCTCTTGAAATGGAGTGCCTATGGAAATCAGTAGCTATAGACAGCCGCTCAGCTTAAGAACTGCAAAAATCCTAAAACCTTTCCAGTCACAATTCATGTACCGGGCACTTATCTTTTCGATCGTAATTCTTGTTATTTTTTTATCTGGATGTAAACCGGAAAAAAAAGATGCGCCGGCTCAACAAAAATTCATTGTAGTCAAAGCTTTTCCACACGACATCAATGCCTTTACGCAAGGGCTGGTTATACACGACGGGCGGTTGTTTGAAAGTACCGGTCAGAATAATTCATGGATCGCCGAAGTAGACATCGCATCCGGGATTCAAAACAAGAAAGTCACAATCGATAAAAAGTATTTTGGAGAAGGAATTACGATTTTAAATAACAAGATATATCAACTGACATGGCAGGATCACGTTGGGTTCATCTATGATTTCAAGACGTTTTTAAAGATCGGTGAATTTCAGAATGATCGCGAAGGTTGGGGCCTTACACATAATGATAGAAACCTTATCATGAGCGACGGAAGTGATAAGCTGCATTTCCTCGATACCGTAAGTTTAAAAATAATACGTTCCGTCCGAGTTAAAGAAAATAATGCTCCTCAAGAAGAGTTGAATGAGCTGGAGTACATTGATGGCTATATTTATGCCAATCAATGGCAGACAAATTACATTTTAAAGATCGATCCGTCCAATGGTAATGTTGTGGATCGGCTGGATCTTACCGCATTGACACAGCAGGCAAAGCGATCAAATTCTGAGGCGGAAGTATTAAACGGAATAGCCTATGAGAAAAAGAGTGGACTATTGATCGTGACAGGCAAGCACTGGCCTGTTTTGTATGCATTGAAATTAAAGAGTGATACAACGAAGGTATCTAATTAATAATCTCTGACGATCTTTTACTATGCAAAAGCTTTTAGTAATCTTTATCGCTCTTATAGTACGGATAACATTGTGTGCTCAGTCTCCGGCGGGAGATATTAAAGGTCCCTTTACCCTAAAGAGTGACATTTACCCTGGTACCGAACGGGAATACTGGTTATACGTCCCCAAGCAATAGGATGCATCGAAGCCTGCCTGTACAATGATCGTTCAGGATGGCCTCTCACGCGCGACCGGATGGAAACTTCCAACGGTCCTTGATTCGATGATCGCACGTCACGAACTGCCGGTTATCATTGGAATATTCGTCGATCACGGGAAAGTTGCGTCAGCTGGTAAGGATGATTACCCCCGTTACAACAGGAGCTTTGAATACGATGCGCTAGGAGACCGCTATGCAAAATTTTTAATGGAAGAATTGTTACCAGAAGTAAGCAAGTCCTATAACATCAGTAAAAATCCGAATGATCGTTCAATCGCGGGTGCAAGTTCAGGGGCAATCGCTGCATTTAACGCTGCATGGGAACGGCCGGATCAGTTCCGAAGGGTCTTGAGTACGATTGGTACGTACGTCGGACTTCGTGGAGGTGATGAATTGGCTACCCTTGTACGAAAGTCTGAACCGAAACCTATTCGCGTATTCCTCGCCGATGGAACTAACGACTTGAATATTTATGCAGGCGATTGGTGGACTGCCAACCAGGGGATGCTAACGGCGTTGACATGGGCCGGCTATGAGGTGAATCATGCGTGGGGAGATGGTGGTCATGATAGCAAACATGCTGTAACTATTTTATCAGACGCTCTCAATTGGCTATGGAAAGATTATCCGACACCCGTGCAGACCCACAAAAGTCCATGGCGTAGAATGGATCCATTGGTGGAAAATGAATCATGGAAGGAGTTGAATATTAATCAAGCGAAAGCAAACAGGCTTGCTGTCAATGCTTCCGGGGAAGTTTTTTTTACGGATAATAAGGAGATTTACAAAATTGATCTGAGTGGTAACGTTACTTTGTTCCACAAAGTCAAGGGTCTTTGTGGTGGACTATCATTTAATCGTGATGGAAGATTGTATGTAGCGGATGCGAAACACGATAGGATCGTGGCGATTGGTGAGAAGGGAAGCCTTCAGGAGATAGTAAAGAATGTGAACGCTGATTTTCTCACCGTCACATCAAAAGGGATTTATTTCACTGATCGTGTAAGAGACCAGATCGGATTTTACAGTTTTGAAAGAAAATTATTGAAGTACACTCCGCTTCCAGACCATCCTTCCGGACTAGCTGTTTCGGCCGAGAAAAGATTTTTGACAATCAGTGTTGCCAACAGCATCTTCGGATATTCCTTGAAAATTGCTGATGATGGGAATCTTGAATTATTGCAAGAGTATGTTCACTATCACGTTCCGTATGGTACAACCACCCCAGATGCTTTGGGAATGACTGTTGATACGGAGAACTTACTATACACATCGACCAATATGGGTATCCAGTTAAGCGATCAGCTCGGCCGTGTAAACTATATTTTTTCAAATCCTGCAGAAGGAGCGGGGGATGTTAAGTTTGGTGGTGCTGATTTGAAGACATTATATGTTGTACACAATGGTAAATTATTCAGTAGGAAGATTGCCGCGAAGGGTGTGTTGTCGTGGATGGATGCAGTAAAGCCACCAAAGCCGGGGCTTTGAGTCGTCATGTAAAATCTGGATTCGTAACAGCTATTTTTGTTTATAAAATTCTTCCCCGCACAAGGCTTAGCAGACAATTAATCTATGCTCCTCAATTCTATCGATCGTGATCCGGTATTATTATGAGAGAGGCATCAATAGGGCCATGGGACCGCGCTCAGTCGTTCAAGGTTGATCAATGCGGCGAGCTGGTCACCAACTCGTTCTCGACAAGATCCTTAAGATTTTGGAGCACTTTTTTCCAATTCTGTTCTGTCTGCGCCTTCATCGAATCATGTGAAATATTTTCCTGCGTAATCGTCACCCTTGTGACGCCCTTTGTTTCTGACAGAGAATAGGTAATAGGAAAGTAATTTTCAGGCCGGTCATCAACCCCGGATAAGGGACTCCAGTAATTGTAGCGGAATGTTTTATAAGGATTCATCTCCAGAATGGTGCCCTTATCCCTGTACCGATTCCCTTGCCACTGGCCTTCAAATATGATTGGACCGCCAACTTTCCAGTCGGAGATAGCCGTTGAGTCAAGGAAATATTTCTTTATGAGGTCTGGGGTAGTCAGTGCTTCCCAAACCAAGGATGCAGGTGCAATAACTTCTATACTGGACTTGCTGCTAATGTTCTTCATCTCACTCCGTTCCTTGTTGTTTTCAAAAACCCTGCCAACGGTATGGGAATCTGAGGAACTGCATTCAAAAGCTGCTGACAGGGACTTCGCCCATTGGATTTTTCTATGCGGAATTAATTCCACAATGAATTAATGAAAACGAGAAATGTTTTTCGCGAATATTGATCGAATTCGTTAGCTGAGTTCGTTCAAAACTGAAATGTGGCGGTCAATCATTCAGAGACTGCCCCGAAACAAGAAATTTATATTTTTCGTTGATTAAGACTCTGAACGGAATTCATGAATGAACCTGAGTTCGGCAGCTAGGATTAAGTGAACGCTATGATTTTCACATTTCACCTCTTGCCTTCACTCCGGCTTCAAGCTCCTCACCGGATTCATCACCGCCGCCTTTACGGCTTGGAAACTCACAGTAGCCAGCGTAATAATTAATGCACCCGCGCTTGTGCCG
>JBBRFP010000150.1:0-5383 GCA_038241465.1 Cytophagales bacterium
TAACTCGATCAACGAAACACTAAGCTTCGTCAATCTTTTGATGGAGGCTGTCAACTACGAAGACTCCCCTATTTACGTAGCCATCACCATGCGCTCCGACTTTATAGGAGACTGCGCACAGTTCCCTGAACTAACAAGAAAAATCAACGACAGTCATTACCTGATTCCTCAGATGACCCGCGATCAAAAACGCAGGGCGATTGATGGACCGGTGGCAGTAGGCGGAGCAACCATTACACCACGTCTTACTCAACAGTTATTAAATGATCTTGGTGATAGCCCGGATCAATTGCCAATTCTTCAGCATGCGCTCATGCGGACGTGGAGCTATTGGACACGCTTTAAAGATTATGAAGGCGAACAGCTTGATCTGAAACATTACGAAGCGATTGGTACGATGAGGGAAGCCTTATCGATGCATGCCAATGAAGCGTATGATGAGTTGGATGAAGAGCAGCAGCGCATTTGCGAAATCATGTTCAAAGCCATCACTGAAAAACGTGGTGAGAATTTTGGTATTCGCCGACCGACACGATTGAATGAAATTGCTGCGATCGCCGATGTTTCGGAAAACGACGTTGCAGCGGTGATTGATAAATTCCGTGAGCCTGGCCGCTCATTGGTGACGCCCGCATACGGCGTCGTGCTGGGATCAAAATCAATGATCGATATTTCCCACGAAAGTTTGATGCGTATTTGGGTACGGCTGAAAAACTGGGTAGATGATGAAGCGGATGCCGTGCAGATGTACTTGCGTCTGGCCGAGGCCGCAACCCAATACCAGGTAGGCAAAGCCGGACTTTGGAGACCACCTGATTTACAACTTGCGTTGAACTGGCAAGCGAAGCACAGGCCAACATTGGTCTGGGGTCAGCGTTACAATCCTGCGTTTGAGCGCACGATGATCTTCCTTGAGTACTCCAAGAAAGAATGGGACACCGAGCAACGTATCAAAGAACTTGAACAAAAGAGAAGGCTTCAACGCGCTCGTACGACTGCTACTGTATTCGGCGTGCTCGCTGTTATTGCGTTGATCGCGCTTGTTTATGCATTCATTCAGCAAACAAAGGCAGTTGCAGCGCAGAAAAAAGCTGAAGAGAATCTTGAGCTAGCGGTTGTTGCCCGAAAAGAAGCAGATGCCAATGCCGAGATAGCTAAAGCAAACGCCACTGAGGCAGAAAAACAAGCTAAGATTGCACAGCAGCAAACCGCACTTGCAAAGCAACAACAGGCGATCGCCGAGGAGCAGAAGAATCTTGCGATAAAAAATGAAGCAAGGGCCGTTCAACAGGAAAAACTCGCAAAGGAAAATGCGGAGAAGGCACGGGTTGCACAAAAAGAAGCTGAAGCCAACGCAGTCGCAGCGAGACGGGCTGAGCAAGATGCGTTAAGTAAACGCTATATCGCACAAGGTAAAGCGATGGCAATCAAGTCAAAGGAGTTGAATAATAACTACCAACAGGAAGCGCTTCTGGCACAACAAGGTTATAACTTTAATACAAAGTATGGCGGTTATAAATACGACGATGATATTTATAATGGTTTGTTTGCAGCCTTGCATCATGATAGCATCAATCATCCTCTTACAAGAAGTCTCGAAGGTCATAAAAAAGGATCTGCGAGAGCGCTTGAAACACACGTTGGAAGCAGCCATATCTACTCAGGCGGAAGCGATGGAAAGATCATTCGGTGGAATTACAAAGGTGGGCAATGGGCTGCCGAAGAACTTGTAGGCGAGCGCACTGACTATATGGTGTATTGTCTTGATATCAGTCCCGATGAAAATTTTCTGGTAGCCGGTGGACTTTATCCTCTTAATCGCGATGCAAACTATGCAGAGTTATACGATCTGAGAAATCCAACGAACCCCCCGAAGAAGATCTATGGCTTTGTCTCCGATATTGATAATGTCAGGTTCACTCCGGATGGGAAGGGTTTCTATGCTCGTGATAATTCAGGACGTAGCATACGCTACAGTGATCTTTCAACGGCAACTGAGGTCATCAAATCAACTGTGAAGTTCAGTGCGATTGACCTGAGTCCTGATGGAAAAACGCTTGCGGGAGTCGGAATGGATGCGGAAAGAAATGGCGTACTCTACACCTGGAATATTGCCAATAATTTTGCACCAACGATCCTTCGTGTTGCAACAAGAGACCCTATTACAGCTGTGTCCTATACGCCGGACGGATCGCAGATAATTGTTGGACTTCAATCAGGGCTGGTTAAAATCATCACCCGGGGAATTGTGGTGCGAGAGCTATCTGGTCACTCGGGACCTATCGAACATATCCGTTTCAATCACTCAGGTCAATTCATGGCAACCGCCAGCAAAGATTTTACCGTTAGATTATGGAATTTCAAAGCCCTTAATCAACAGCCAATCAAGCTGAGTGATCATGACTGGGTTTGGGGTGTTGCGTTTACGCCGGATGACGAGCAATTGATGGCAGGAATTCAAAGCGTTAAAGAGGGTATTTCACGTACAGATCAGACAATTCACGCATGGCCAACTAAGATTGAAACCATGTCCAGTATTCTTTGCGGAATACTTAAGCGCAACATGACCCGCGAAGAGTGGAATATTTTTGCCGGTGAAGACCTGCCTTATCAACAAACATGTACCAATTTGCCTAAGAACGACAAATAGAAAATGATGAAACGTAACTTATTAATGTTTTGCTTTTCACTAGCAACCTACACGTTTACTCAGGCGCAAACGTGTCCCCAGGTTTTGAGGCTGGCAAGATCCACCTATGAGCAAGGCAGGCTTCATGAATTGGAATCATTGCTTAAAGGCTGCTTAGACGGTGTGGATTTTAGCAGTCAAGAGAGAGTAGAAGCTTATAAGCTTTTAACGCTTTCCTATATCTATCTTGAAGAGCCAGAAAAAGCTGACGAGACAATGCTCAAGTTGCTTCAAACTGACCATTATTTTGTGATTAATCCGGCAATTGATCCTGCGGAATTTGTGGCATTATATAACAGCTTCCGGCACGACCCAATCTATAGGATTGGAATTAAAGCTGGATCAAACATTACTCAACCTGGTGTAAGCAGTTATAATGCCGCCAACGAGGGAACAAACAGTTATCAATACAAGTTTGGATTTAATTTCTTGGTAAGCGCTGAATTTCCTCTTGCTTTTAACAAGAAGCTTACGTTCAATCCGGAGCTTGGTTTAATCATAAAATCATTTGGTTATTCAAGCACCACCCTGAATACCGGGGGAACTACTGCGTCGGAAACTATTGGCAAAGAAAATCAAACCTGGATCTCTCTACCAGTATCTCTCCAGTATCGATTATCCAATACAAGTAAATTTAATCCCTACGTAAGCCTTGGCGCGTCGGCGGGCTACCTACTGTCGTCCAGCATCGATGCAGAAACAAAAAGACCGGGAAATCAGGCAGTGGAAGCGAAGACTTTTGACGCAAAATCAATTCGTCAAAGTCTGAACATCAGTGTAATAGGCTCGGCAGGTATAAAATTAGAGGTAAAGGGCGGTTACTTTACGGCGGAAGCGCGCCTTTATTACGGACTTTCAAAAATCAATAGTAGGGAATCGCTGCTTGCGAATCAGTTCTTAGTCAATGATTATCAGTACGTGGATGGTATTTTTAGTCTTAACTCGGTTGCCCTTAATATTGGATATACGTATAACATTTTCAAACCAGTAAAATTAAGACCACGCTAAATGAAAATTTTTTACGCCGCACTTTTTTTGATTTTTATCTCGTTTAACTCCTGCAATAACCTGGAGGACGTTAAGCCTGAAACTCGTCAGTCTTTCACCCATTTTTTTGGTGGAAGCAGTAATTACTACGGAAAAGTAGTTGAGGTGGACACCGATGGATATATTTTCGGGATCGACAGCATTGGAGCATCCAGTTCCAGCGCTGTTATCGTGAAAACTGATGCTTTCGGGGCTCCTGTCTGGAGAAAAGTCATCCTAAACGCTTCTGTCAATTCAATTAAAATTGAGTCAGACGGTTACTTGATTTTTGGAGCCAGTATTCAATACATCGACACTGTCCAGCAAATCGACAAGGTCAAGAGCAACGCCCGCCTCGTCAAGATGAATTCAAACGGAACGGTTATGATTGATAAAGTCTTTAGTGATGCTAAACTTGACCCATCAAATATCAATACTCGCATCGACTATATTGGAAATGCAATCATGGACAGGGCCGGAACGCTGATTTCCGTTATTAATTTTAAAAGACCAGGCGCCAATCAGATGGCCATAGTAGCCGCTCACAACCCGACAACTTTGGACACTCTCTGGACCGAACGATATTACTTGCTGGACCGTGACTTTCTTAACGGTAAAGCTGTGACACTTACTTCGTCAAACGATATTATTTGGGCGTCATCCGCTGTGACAGAAAACCAGGTAAGTAAGGGTTCCTATCTTAATATACCTGTCGTAGCGCCGCAGTCAAAATTTATTAATTCAGGAAGATTTGGTGCAAACGAAGATTCTTTCTACTCGGGTAATGATATTAAAAAGTCGGCAGTCGGATTTGGAGTAGTAGGAACATACAGTACCAAAACGGGCACCAATGCAAATATGTATTACGTGAAAGTAGATCCAAGTGGAAACATCGTTAGCGGAACGGAATTATTTTTTGATGCATCCTTATCAAAGAGCAATAAAGCATTGGCTCCCGCAGATAAGGCGATGAGTGAAACGCAGGATACTGGTGATGCGATAGCGGTTGCTTCTGATGGTGGATTTCTACTTGCAGGAACCACAACCACAACAGCAACAGCATCTGGGAACATTGGAAATGGAGGCACTGATATCTTTCTCGTTCGCATTGACGCGTTCGGAAAAGTGTTATGGAATAAGATCATCGGAGGAAGCGGAAATGAAAGCGTAGCATCTGTAAGACAATCACCAGACGGCGGATTTATTTTAGGCGGATCAAACAATTTAAACGGACTTTCTTCTGCAGTGTTGATTAAGATTGACAACAACGGAGAATTAAAAAAATAGAATATTATGAGAAGTCTCTACGGAAAGTTTACATCAGTACAATGCCTTTTACTAGTCCTTCTTTCCTTAACATTAACCTCCGCATCTTTTGCGCAAACTGTTACGATCGCCGATCAAACAGGTGAGGCGGCCACCATCCTGGGGGGAACAAGTGGCATAGCCGTTCTCTCATTCAATCTCGTTAAGACAGGAGCGCCTGCAGCAAACATGACATCGATTGTTACGACATTCTCTAGTCCAATCGCTGGCGTTTTCACAAATATTCACCTTTGGGAATCTGCTGATGCGGTTTTTACTGGTGGTGACACAGACCTCGGACTATTATCGATTGTGGCTGGAAATACGTACTCTATCACAGGACTGACCCGACCAATGGGTGCC
>JBBRFP010000151.1:0-5366 GCA_038241465.1 Cytophagales bacterium
GATCGGTAATCAATTTGAAAATTTGGAAATGCCGTACTGCGGCTGACTTTTGCCTTGCCATTTGATTTGGAAACAATGACTCTGACTTCAGCACTTCGAACTCTGAATCTTGAACGATGAACATTTTCAATCAACCTCATACTTAATCCCACCCTGCCTCCGGATCTCATCGCTCGTCTCTGCCATCAGTAGGCTCATACTAAATGGCATAAGTTCACTTTCAGTTTTTCCTGCTTCGAGGCATTCAATAACATGCTGAAGCTGGAATTCAAATCCATTGTCGGAATGAGGGAACGCGTATTCAGTGACCTCACCAGAGTTCAGTCTCAACGTAACTATCTTTGATTTGTGCCAGGGAGCCTGAACAGTGATTCGCCCGAGGGTCCCCATGATGTGAGCATCTTTAGGTGAATCAACAACGATTGATGAAAGAATATGAGCGACGGCCCCGCTTTTGTACCTGAACAAAGCCTGCGTCGTTGTATCCGCTCCGGTTGCCGCTAGTTGACTAAACGCCTTAATTTCACTTGGCTTCCCTAAGATCAGCAGCGCGAAGAACATTGCATAAACACCAACATCAAGTTGTGCGCCACCACCCAACTTCATGTTGTAAAGGCGACCTTCAAGATTTATGGGTCCCGGAAATCCAAAGTCAGCATGAACAGATTTGATCTCACCGATGACTCCAGACTTAATCAGATCAAGTGTTTTGTGAGTAGTGGAAAAAAACCTTGCCCACATCCCTTCCATGAGAAACGTATTAGCGTGTTGAGCCGCCGCAATCATTTCTCTGACCTGTTTGAGGTTCATTGCCAGGGGCTTCTCACAGAGTACCCGTTTGCCATTTTTCAGACAAAGTAAAGTTTGTTCATGATGGAATGGATGAGGAGTTGCGACATAGACAAGATCTACCTGTGGATCATTTACAAGTTCTTCATAGGTTGAATAAACTTTTTCCACGTTGTGCTTGGCGGCGAATGCCGTTCCTTTTTCCAAATCACGCGAAGCGATGGCATAAACCTTTGCTTGTGGGACGTATTGAAAACACGCCGCGAACCTGTTCGCTATTTTTCCCGGACCGATAATGCCGACATTCCAGATTTTGGTCATTGAAGTTGCTTTGTTGGAAAACAATATTAGATTTTTTTACCATGATTTTTACCAAAGATTGCCCAGATCCGATAGCTATCGGATTTCACTGATAGGCATAAAAAAACTTTTCATGGAAAGTAATTGTCGCAATAGCAGCAAGCATCAGTGCGCCGAGCGAATCAGCGAAACTGATATCAGTGTCGATTAGTGCGAAGAGCTATCGGGTTTTGTCTGAGAATCCGTCGCCAACGTTCGTTTTGGCGCTCGTCTCTTTAATCTTTGAGGTTTCTTCGTATTTTCGCCCAAATTCTCACCTTAAGACATGAGCCAAAACAGACCCATCTCCGAATTCATCGAAAAAAACTACCTACATTTTAACTCTGCTGCCCTTGTAGACGCAGCAAAAGCGTATAAAACACATATTGCTGCCGGAAAGAAAATGATGGTGACACTAGCGGGTGCCATGAGCACAGCCGAGCTCGGGATCAGTTTTGCTGAAATGATTCGCAAAGACAAGGTTCAGATCATTTCTTGTACGGGAGCAAATCTAGAGGAAGACATCATGAATCTGGTGGCTCACTCACATTATAGAAGAATTCCTAATTACCGCGACCTCACACCCGAACAGGAGTGGGACTTGCTTCAAAATCACCTGAACCGTGTAACAGATACCTGTATTCCCGAAGAAGAAGCGTTCCGCCGATTACAAGAACATTTATTTAAAGTCTGGAAGGATGCGGAAGACAAAGGCGAACGTTTGTTCCCACATGAATTCATGTTCCGCATGATTAACAGCGGTGTATTGAAACAGTATTATGAGATCGATCCTAAGAATTCATGGATGATCGCTGCTGCGGAAAGAAACATGCCAATGGTGGTTCCAGGGTGGGAAGATTCTACCATGGGAAATATTTTTGCGTCTTATTGTGTTACCGGCGAGTTGAAAGCTTCAACTATGAAGTCGGGTATTGAATATATGGTATGGCTTACGGAGTGGTACACAAAGAATTCCGGTAAGGATGGCATTGGCTTCTTCCAGATCGGCGGAGGTATTGCGGGTGACTTCCCGATATGCGTTGTGCCGATGCTGCATCAGGATCTTGAACGCGACGGAATTCCTTACTGGAGCTATTTCTGTCAGATCAGTGATTCAACAACCAGCTATGGTTCGTATTCAGGCGCAGTTCCAAATGAAAAGATCACTTGGGGAAAACTGAGCATTGAAACGCCGAAGTTCATCGTTGAAAGCGATGCGACAATCGTAGCGCCGTTGATGTTTGCTTATATATTAGACATGTAATAAATATTCACTGCCAGGGCGCGAAGACGCTAATTATTTTTGTTTGCGCCTTCGCGTCTTTGAGGTAAAAGAATAAATGAATCTCGACCTTCAATTAAGAACCGAAATACAAAAAGCAACCACAGCGCTTTTTAATACTGACATTGCCCCACAGTTACAACCCACCAACCAGGAGTTTGAAGGATCGCACACAGTCGTTTGTTTCCCATTCACAAAAGTTTCAAAAAAAGGTCCTGAAGAAACAGCTCGATTGATTGGTGAATATCTTCAGACCAATTCGGGATTGATTAGCAAGTTCAATGTTGTTAAAGGTTTTTTAAATCTTTCAATAAATGATGCCGTTTGGGTAAAGGTCTTTGAGTCGATCTATTCGAATAAATCCTACGGCGAACTCCCATCCAACGGAAAGGAGATCATGGTAGAGTATTCGTCACCGAATACGAATAAGCCATTGCACCTGGGTCACTTGCGTAATAATTTTTTGGGATGGAGTGTTGCAGAGATATTTTCTGCCAATGGCTATAATGTCCACAAAGTACAAATCATCAACGATCGCGGCATACATATATGTAAGTCCATGGCTGCCTGGAAATTATTCGGTAATGGAGAAACCCCTCACGGCAGCGGACTGAAAGGAGATAAGCTGGTTGGAAAATACTATGTAGAATTTGACAGGCGATACAAAGCTGAAATAAAAGAGCTTGAAGAGAAAGGTGTTACAAAGGAAGGTGCAGAGAAAGAAGCTCCGATCATGAAGCTTGCAGTTGACATGCTTCAGAAATGGGAGCAGAAAGATTCTGAAACGCTCGAGCTTTGGAAGACCATGAACGGCTGGGTATATGATGGCTTCGCTTTCACCTACAAGCGCATGGGCGTAGACTTCGAGAAACTGTACTACGAATCTGAAACCTATCTTCTTGGTAAGGAAGAAGTAATGCGCGGTGTTGATAAAGGTATATTTTTCAAGAAAGACGATGGTTCTGTCTGGGTGGATCTTACAGCCGACGGCCTTGATCAGAAAGTATTACTTCGTTCGGATGGTACGTCAGTGTACATGACACAGGACGTGGGCACGGCCATTCTCCGTTTTCGTGATTTCCCTAAAATTGAAAAGCAGGTCTATACCGTTGGTAACGAACAGGAATATCACTTTAAAGTTCTGTTTCTGATTCTTGCTAAGCTTGGATATTCGTGGGCAAAGGAATGTTATCATTTATCGTATGGTATGGTGGATCTTCCTTCCGGGAAAATGAAAAGTCGTGAGGGCACTGTAGTGGATGCAGATGATCTCATGGAAGAAATGGTGGAGGAAGCTTCACGACAAACGCAGCAGCTTGGAAAAACTGGCGAGATGCATCCTGAGGAGATCATTAAGTTGTCAGAAATAATCGGACTCGGCGCGTTGAAATTTTTCTTGATGAAGGTCGATCCTAAAAAGAGAATGTTGTTTGATCCTGCTGAGTCGATTCAATTGCAGGGCCATACAGGACCGTTCATCCAGTATACCTACGCACGTATTTGTTCTATCCTTAGAAAAGCGGCATCACAAAGCATACAAATAGACATTGCGCAATTAGCGGCACATCACCGATCCACCGAATCATTGAATCAGCCGCTTGAGCCAATGGAGCGTGAGATAATCTTCAGAGTTAATCAATATGTTCAGAAGCTTGAAGAAGCAGCTCGGGAATATTCTCCGGCGGTGATTGCCAATTATGCGTTTGACTTAGCCAAGGGATATAATCAGTTCTACCAGGCTATTCCTATATTTAGCGAAAGTGATGTGACAAAGTTGAAGTTTAGAATTGCTTTTTCCGAAGTTGTAGCAAATGTTTTGAAGAAAGCAATGGGATTGTTGGGAATTGAAGTTCCCGAAAGAATGTAGCTTGGTAAATAGTAGTTGGCTGTTTGCCCACTTCTAGCAGTTACCAATAGTCAGAGCGATAATGAAAGTTCAACTCCGTCCATACGATACTCAGGATACCACAGCCCTACTCGATCTCTTTCGCGAGACTATTCATACAGTCAATTCAAAAGATTATGGTGCTGAGATCATCGTAGCACTGGCTCCTCCTTATCCCGACATTAAAAAGAAGCAAGCAAAATTCAAGAATAGTAAGACCGTAGTAGCTCATCTCGATGCAAAGATTGTTGGATTTGCAAATCTTGACAATGACTTGTCGTCTATTGGTATGTTGTATGTGCATAAGGATCATTTGAACCAGCACATTGGATCAAGGTTGCTGAAATCGCTCGAAAAGAAATTATCAAAAAGAGAAATAGACAAAGCGGTTGCTGACGTAAGCATTACAGGAAAAGCATTTTTTGAAAAAAGTGGCTATCATGTTGTAAAGGAAAATAGAAAGAGGCTCAACGGTATCGAGTTCCTGACTTATAGCATGGAGAAAAATTTAACATCAAAAGAAAATACGATGGCTAAGGAAATGAAGGAGAAGGACGACGCAAAGGAAAAGATCAAAGGCCCCCGGCCGTTCAATTGGAGAAATTTATTCATTAATAAATTCTTTGACCTTCTCATGGTGATCATTGGTGTGTCAGCTGCGTTTCAATTAGAAAATCTTCGTGAGCAGGCAGATCACAAGTCTACGGAAACATTTTACCTGGAAAGTATGCTTGGTGATTTGAGAAAGGATAGGGAAAAGATGATGTATAATCTTCAGGGCTTAAAAGAAGATCAAGTGCTCCTTGAAAATTATTTAGAAAAAATGAATGATCAGACTTATGCGGTCGATTCACTTGGGCCTGTATTGGTCAAGATCATGAACCTTGAGACGATGAGGTTTAACCAGAATACATATGAGATGTTGGAGTCAAGTGGCGGGTTGACAGAATTCAGTGATCGCGGAATAAGAACTCAGACTACTGACTATTATAATAGTTACACATCGATCGAACGATTTGAGCAAATCTATACCAGCGTAATTTTCAATCTGAATAGTCATTTCAGTGCCTA
>JBBRFP010000152.1:0-5359 GCA_038241465.1 Cytophagales bacterium
GTTCAGCTACACTATGGAGCTGAGGCCCCGGGCGTACGAGGGCGTCTTCTTCCGATAAATTACCGAACTTATCTTTAAAGCTTTGGTCAAACCATAATGAGCCGTCCTGAATTTCGTTGAGCTGTCGTATAATATTGCTTATTAAGATTTGCGTCATATTTCTTGGTAGTCTACTGATGCTACTTGTTGAAGATAGTGGTGAAAACCTCCACCGTTTTCGTCGGATTAAAAGAAACAAAAAGTAACAAACATTCCTACCGCAAACAACCTACGCTTTTAGCAGGAACAGGAGAGGTGCAATTGAGCGTCTGAGTCACGCCCGCCTAATCGCCTTGCAGCGAGTGTTTCTATTCTATTCATGAGGTTACGGTGATCACGACATTACCAGTTTTTTCATGATGTCAACTTTTACTTCGTGCAAACGCTTACCGATAGTTTTTCAATGGTTCATCCATCATGATCGGGATTCCGAAAAATAACTGAAATAATGTGATTTTGGAAAGTGTACGTTTACTTAATATAAACCTTGCAAGCGGGTTAAGGCTATTCAATCTTGACTTCCTGTTGGACTTCGTTTCCTGGCCGGTCACTCGCTGTCACTTTGATCGTAGTTCCCTTTATATCGGGGTTAGCAATCGTCAGCGTGTAGATCCACATCATCGGCTTGCGCTTATATTGTATGGCCGGACCCGTTTCCAGCTTCGTACCTTTTCTATCTTTGATCGTGACGATCACATCTGTTACCTGAAAATCATCCGTGACTTTGATGCGAATAGTATCTCCGACAGCGCCTGTGTGGGTTTTCAAACCAATGTAATGGATCTTCGGCGCAACCATCCAATCCTTCACGGCAACCGTGTGCGCATTGGATAAGGTGCTATTGATGCCATTTGAATAGAGTTACTTCATGCCAGGCTGCTTGAGTTTATTTTTAGCCCATTTATTAGCAGCCCTGAACCGATCATTGGCTGTCTTCTTCTTGAGGGACTTCGACTTCCTCGGTACTGTTACTTTAGAGAATACCGTTTGGTTACGGATCTTTCGCACAACAACGTTGTCGCTAAGCACGGCCGAGATATCGGCAGGTGTATTTTTTTTGAGTTTTGGCACAAATCAAAGAAAAGTGGTATCAATAAAGGTAATTGGATTGTCTCATTTGCCCAAGGCCTTTGGCATAGGACTTGTCTAGCCTAACTTAAGCATATGTTCAGCATACCTTTATCAATGGTACATGAACCGACCGGGAGGTCATCGCAAATTGACCGTGGGGTTACCGTGAAGTGACGGGGGGGTCACCGCGAGTCGACCGTGATAATTAACGATTTTGTTTGATTTGATCCTAAAAATGGAGGTGCAATGCTGAAATAATGTGTATTTGGTTAGAATATTGATTTTTAACTAATACACCTTCTTCTTTTTTTGAACCTCAGATCACTGCGCATTTCCTTCGGATCAAAAGATTGCAAAGGATGCGATGTGGCATAGCAAGTATAAAAATTTTCTTATAATTTAACTAACTGAATTGATTTATGGTTTCATTAAATCATAAATGTTTTTGATAACAAGAAATCAAACGGCGGTGGAAATCTTTTGCCCTATGTGGTTTAAGATCCTTCGAGTAAAACTACAATCTCTTTACAGCAAGCGCGGCTATCGTCTCTCCAATTGCCAACGATGACGTCGCCGCAGGTGAAGGGGCATTGCACACATTAATAACTTTCTCTTCTTCGAGGATTAAAAAATCATCCACCAGTCCGCCATCGCGGTCACATGCCTGGGCCCGCACACCGGCACCCCCTTCAACAAGATCTTCTTCTTGAATTTCAGGCAATAGTTTTTGAAGGGCTTTCGTGAAGGCAGCTTTCGAGAATGATCTATACATTTCGCCGAATCCTGTCTTCCAATACTTTGCTGCTACTTTTTGAAAACCCGGCCACGCCAACGTTTCTGCTAATTCAGAAAGACTGATGTCTGATTTCTTATAGCCCTCACGCCGAAAGGCAAGCACAGCATTTGGACCAGCCTCAACACCACCTTTCGCCATACGCGTAAAGTGAACTCCCAAAAAAGGAAAGTTTGGATCCGGCACCGGATAGATAAGATTCTTAACCAGGTATTCTTTCTCCTTCTTTAACTTAAAGTACTCACCACGAAATGGAATGATCTTAACATTAAGATTCTTCACGGTCAACCGAGCGAGCTTGTCAGAATAAAGTCCTCCGCAATTGATCACGAGCTTGGTGTTGTATTCATATTTTTCTGTAATGACTTTACTTTGGTTTGAATCGGATACGATATCCATAACCTTTTCGCCCAGCTTTATTTCTCCACCATGCTTAACAATCAGCTCGCCGTATTTTTCAGCTACGAGTTTATAATCAACAATTCCAGTTTGAGGTACAAAGATTCCCTCAATGCCATTGACATGAGGTTCATGCTCTTTCAGTTCTGCTTTGGTAAGCATCTTCAGGTTTCTTAACCCATTCTGCTCACCACGGACAAACAAATTTTGAAGCAACGGTTTCTCGGCTTCGGTTGTCGCCACGACAATTTTTCCGCACAGGTCAAAGGGAATACCATTCTCCTTACAGAAATCAATCAGAAGGTGATAGCCATGAATGCAATTGGTCGCCTTCAGGCTTCCTGGCTTATAATATAGCCCTGAGTGAATGACCCCGCTGTTATTTCCGGTTTGGTGTTTCGCCAACTCGGTTTCCTTTTCAAGCAAGAGAATTTTGGAACCATGAAGTTGCTTTTGAATTTGAAGCGCTGTTGCCAGGCCGACGATCCCTCCACCTACTACTATAATATCGTATTGCACGTTTGCTAAAATTTAGTCAAAAGTAATCATGCTATCCGAATAAATGACAACGATGAATTTATCGCGAAGGCCACAAAGGCTTAAACAACTCCACAAGAATTACAATAAATTGTAAGGCCGCAAATCTGGTAATCAGCCGTTTCATTTTTTGTGTCCTGTGCGCATTCTTTGGTGCCTTTGCGAGAACCAATCATTCGGATGGCGTTTCTGAGTCTTGCCATTTTCAAATCTTTAATTTATTAAATCTTTGAATCAAGCGCTGGCTTAGCAATCGTTTGCTCTCAGCACCCCGTAACTTCCTGAGGAAAACAACCCAATATTCCTCGGATTTAACCATATTTAGGATACTAAAACTCACTTTCTCTCAATGTCTATCAAAGTTGCTATCCGTCATCAGACTTCGTACGAATATGACCGCAGTGTAACCCTGTCTCCCCATACGTTCCGACTACGACCTGCCGCACATTGTCGCACACCGATTCTTTCTTATTCCCTAAAAATAAAGCCCTATAATCATTTTCTGAATTGGCAACAGGATCCGTTCGGTAATTTCCTGGCGAGGGTTGTCTTCAACGAGAAAACCACTTCATTACACTTTGAGGTGGAAGTGATTGCGGATATGATCGTAATCAATCCCTTCGATTTCTTTATTGAAGAGTATGCTGAAAATTTTCCCTTTGCCTACACGGACCAACTGAAGAAGGAGCTCCTTCCATATTTCGAGATCACTGAAACCGGAACTTTCCTTGAATCATTCCTGAGAAAGGTTCGGAAAGCAAAGAGTATGCGCACGATCGACTTCCTGGTATTTCTAAATACAGAAGTTCAGAAGAGTGTCAACTATACGATCCGCTTAGAGCAAGGTGTGCAGACATGTGAACAAACCCTTGGCATGCAGAGCGGTTCGTGCCGAGATTCAGCATGGCTTCTTGTGCAGATATTTCGTCATCTTGGCCTGGCAGCACGATTTGCATCGGGTTATCTTATTCAATTGAAGTCAGATCAGAAAGCGCTCGATGGGCCTTCTGGTCCCGAAGCCGACTTTACCGACCTGCATGCCTGGACCGAAGTATTCATTCCGGGTGCTGGCTGGATTGGACTTGATCCGACGTCTGGTTTATTCGCGGGTGAAGGACATATTCCGTTGTGTTGTACGCCGGATCCTGTCAGTGCAGCGCCCGTCAGCGGACTTACGGATAAATGTGAGGTGACGTTCGGATACAAGAATGAAGTTTTCCGAATTCACGAAGATGCTCGTGTTACCAAACCGTATAGCGAAGAAGAGTGGGCGACGATCATCGGACTTGGTAATAAAGTCGACGAGGATTTGCAGCGTGGTGATGTACGCCTTACGATGGGTGGTGAGCCAACCTTTGTTTCTGTCGACGACATGGAGGGAAAGGAGTGGAATACCGATGCAGATGGTCCACACAAACGAGCCTTGGGCGCTGATTTGATCAGGCGACTAAAAAATTCATTCGGCCCCGGTGGATACATTCATAAAGGTCAAGGGAAATGGTATCCCGGTGAGCCGTTGCCGCGATGGCAGTATTCATCGATCTGGCGGAATGATGGATTGCCGATCTGGAAGAACGATTCGCTATTGGATATTGGTGAGAGCACTTCAAAATATACGATCGAAGAAGTGCATCGGCTTTCAATTGAGCTTACAAAATTTCTGAATGTACCTACCGAGCATGTTCATCCTGCAATGGAAGACGCTTTCTTTTTTCTTTGGGAAGAAGGAAAGGTTCCGGTGAATGTTGATCCCTACAAAAGCGATCTCAATGATTCCCTTGAAAGAAGAAAGTTATCTGAATTGCTCAACGGCGGATTGGCCACGCCGGTTGGATACGTTGTTCCAATGGAATGGAATTTCTGGAACAACCAATGGGTCTCGTGTAAATGGGAATTCAGGCATGACCGTCTTGTACTTGTTCCCGGAAACTCGCCGATGGGCTTGCGACTTCCGCTTAAGTCCTTGCCGCAGATTCGCAAGCATAAGATGCAACGACCGGTAGAAAGAAGCCCATTTGAAGATTTACAGCCATTTGAAACATTTCATGCAAAAGTTAAGGATCGTTATAATGCACCCTATGGTCCATCCGAGTTGCCAAAGGAATTCTTGCAGGACGCTTACGCGGAAGAAGAAGAGGAAGAGAAGTCTGACGGATCAAACAGAAAGATAAACAAGAAGAAAAACGTTCAGGAGCAGGAGCTCGAGTTTGAAGTGTTTATAATTAAGACCGCTCTTTGCATAGAGCTCCGGGAGGGAAAGATCTATTTCTTCATGCCACCACTTCAATACGCTGAGCATTATTTTGATTTGATTGCGTCGATTGAAGCGGCAACTCAAAAATTGAATGTAAAAGTTATCATAGAAGGCTATGAGCCACCAAGAGACAACCGCGTAACAAAACTTTCTTTGTCACCCGACCCGGGAGTATTGGAAGTAAATGTTCATCCGGCGAAAAACTGGAAGGAGCTTGTTCACCACTACGATGTCATCTTTGAGCAGGCACGACTGAGCCGATTGAG
>JBBRFP010000153.1:0-5346 GCA_038241465.1 Cytophagales bacterium
GTGTATATCACACGCAATACGATGGCGAACGGAAGGGTGCATATAAAAGATCATCTGGCTGTTTCTTTTACTGCCTACCAGCCAATAACCATAGGTTCGTTGGTGATCACTCCATTTCCGATATTTCATGATGCGATAGATCCTCACAATTTTGTTGTGAAGAGCAATGGTGTGAGTGTAGGAGTGTTCACCGATATTGGAAATTGCTGCAAACATGTTATTCATCATTTTAAACAATGTCACGCCGCTTTTCTTGAATCTAACTATGATGTGGATATGCTTGAGAAAGGATCCTATCCGATTGCGTTGAAGAACAGAATCCGGGATGGAAAGGGACATTTGTCAAATATGGAAGCGCTGCAACTATTTGTCACACACCGCCCGGAGTTCATGACCCATCTGTTTTTAGCTCACTTATCCGAGAATAATAATGCGCCGGAAATTGTCAGCGAGCTATTTAACCGGATCGCTGGTGCAGCACAAATAGTAATAGCCTCCCGTCAGGAAGAGACCCCACTGTATTTGATTCGTGAAATTGCTGGGACATTGAATCTCGAAATTGATCCGGCCAGAAAGAGCCCACACCCTCAGCTTTCATTGTTCTAGTAAACTTATCCGGAAAACGGGACAGCAAATCTCTGCACACATCATATAGGCCCGATAATTTGAATTAAAAAATAACCGTTTACATCAAAAAAGTAGCCTTTGCTGTCGTCGGAGAGCTGATAAGTCCTATTTTTGCGACGAATTTGGGGAATTATGTAATACACACATCCTTTTGGGGTGATTTTCCGTATTCAAGCCGTATGTCCGAGAAAAGCAGTGTTTTTGATATGATAGGTCCTGTGATGATCGGGCCGTCCAGCTCTCACACCGCTGGCGTCGTTCGGATTGGGCTTGCTGCTCATAAGGTATTGGGGGGCATCCCGGACGACGCTGAAATCACATTTTATAATTCTTTTGCGCGTACCTACGAAGGTCACGGAAGTGATCGCGCCATTTTGGGTGGCTTGATGGGCTTCAAAACGGATGACAAGCGGTTAAAAGAATCGATCGAACTGGCTTCGCAGTCAGGGCTGATTTATCATTTCAAGTCCGTTGGAAATGCGTCAACCCTCCATCCTAACTCTGTAAAGGTGAAGATCCGTAAGGGAGACACATCTATTGAAGTGTTAGGCGAAAGCCTTGGCGGGGGTGTGATCAACATAGCGGAGATAAACGGATTCAAAGCAAACTTTAGTGCTAACCTCCACACTGTTATTATTACCGCTGAAGATGTAAAAGGAAGCGTGGCATTCATCGCTGACGTGCTTGCCCATGATGATTGTAATATTGCGACCATGTCGGTTTCCCGGCGTGGTAAATTTGACCTGGCGTGCCTCGTATTTGAAATGGATTCAGGATTGAAGCCTGTAACATTAGAGTACTTACGAAGTCTTAGCTGGGTACAAGAAATTATCTATATACCTCAAATCTGAATTTAACCTATGAGAAGAGTTTTATTATTAGTGTTTATTGTCTTTTTGGGATTGATTTCCAGCCGCGGACAGGAAGCAAAACCGGAAGGCAAAAAATGGACTCTTAAAGAGTGTGTTGACATTGCGCTGGAGAATAACCTTCGGATAAAAAGAAGCTTCTACAATGTAGAAACATTTAAAGCCAATATGCTCCAGTCAAAAGGAGCATTCCTACCAACGGTTAATGTCGGTGGAACCTATGCGCAAAACTATGGAAGGGCGCTAAATCCCGTAACCAATTTATATGCTGACAGGAATTCAGATAACATTAACGTACAAGGAACGGGATCCTTGAATTTGCTTAATGGCTTGAGAATTCAAAATAACTACAAGTCAAGCCAGCGGGATCTTTTAGCTGCCGATCAAGATTTGCAAAAAGCAAAAAATGACGTGGTCCTTAACGTGGTCACTACCTTCACTAATGTTATTTTTAATCAAGAACTGCTTGAGAATGCAAGATATCAACTCACCTCCAGTCAGGGCGTTTTAGAAAGAATTACAAAGCAAGTTTCAGCAGGATCACTGGCGATGACCAACCAGTTGAATCAGGAGGCCCAGGTGGCGACGAATGAAGTAAACGTTATAAACCAGGAGAACGCATTAAATCTTTCTGTTTTGCAGTTAAAGCAGGCCATGCAAATTCCGGCCGCTGAAATCCTTGTTGTTGAAATCCCCGAACTTCAGTTGGAGGATTTGGTGCTGGAGCAAAATGCAGAAGGTGTTTATGGAATTGCGTTGAATACCATGCCTGAAATCAGGAGCGCGATGCTTAAGGTTGAAAGTGCCAACTATGTTCTCAAAGCGAATAAAGGCAACTACTACCCACGGCTGTCTTTCAATGCGTCGATACAATCGAATTACTCAAGCCTTTCCAATGTTCCTCAGTTTGCCTCAGATCCTTTGTCAGCTCCGATAATCGGAACCCGGCCCATCGGTGTTACGGCTTCCAATGATTTTGTCTATTCATACGCTCCGTTTGGTTCTGTGATGACGTCCTCCAGCTATGGCCAGCTCGATCAGATTCAGAACAACCTATTTAAAGCGATCTCTTTGCAACTAAGCATCCCTATTCTTAATGGGTTTCAAACCCGCGCCAGTGTGCAGCGTGCATCGATCAATAAGCAAGTTGCGGATATCACTGTGAAAGAAACTCAAAACACACTGCGTCAAAGTATTGAAACTGCTTATAATGATGCATTTTCAGCCTCACGTTCTTACACGGCTTCATTGAAGCAAGTGAATGCACAGCAGGAAGCTTACCGAATGAACAAGCAGCGCTTTGAAGTTGGTGCGCTGAATATAATCGAGTATCAAGTATCTGAAAATGATCTGTTCAGGGCAAAGTCAGACCTGACCCGTGCGAAATACAATTTTATCTTTAAGAAGAAAATACTTGATTTCTATCAAGGAAAACCTATCGAATACTAATCGTTCACGTTTGACTCACCTTTCAATTACCTTAACTATTAATTTTTTTACCGAATGGCAAAGCAGCAGAAAAAATCAAACAAAGTATTATTTTATGCAATTGGGGGCGTAGTTGTTCTTTTCCTCGTTGTGATCGTGGCCAAATCAATGGGCCTTATTGGAAAATCTAAACAACTTGAAGTTGAATTTGCCAAAGCTAAACTGGTGAACATAATTGAAAAGGTGAGTGCATCCGGAACCGTGCAGCCCGTGATCGAAGTGAAGCTGGCGCCTGAAGTTTCCGGTGAGATCATTGAATTGAATGTTGAGGATGGCGATTCAGTCAAGCTTGGAGAAACACTTATTAAGATACGTCCTGACACCTGGTTGAGCCAGCTTGAGCGTTCTGAAGCGGGCTTGAGCCAGCAAAAAGCAAATCTTGAATCATCCAAGGCCAACCTTAGCAGGTCAGTAGCACAATTTACGCGCGCGGAACTGGACTATAAGCGTCAGGAAAGACTTTGGAACGAGAAGGTGATTTCTGAAATGGACTGGCAACTGTCAAAGCAAAACTATGAGGTGGCGAAGAATGATCTTTCATCTGCAAAACAAACTGTGGAAGCAGCAAAATTCATTGTAAGCAGTACGGAAGCATCGGTGAGAGAATCCCGCGAGAATGTACGTAAAACATCTGTAGTGGCTCCCCTAAAAGGAATTGTCTCTAAACTTAGTGTTAAGAAGGGTGAGCGTGTTGTTGGAACGGCTCAGATGACAGGAACGGAAATGCTGCGTATTGCAGACCTGAATAAGATGGAGGTTCGTGTCAATGTAAATGAGAATGATATCGTTCGTGTTCATTTACATGACTCGGTTAATATTGACGTAGATGCCTATCAGAATATAGGTAAGCAATTCAAGGGGCTTGTAACAAATATTGCTAATACAGCAAAGGAAAAACTTTCAGCAGATGCTATCACGGAGTTTGAAGTAAGAATTCTTATTTTGAGATCATCCTATGAGGACCAAATTAAGAAAGGTAACAAGTACCCTTTCCGTCCAGGCATGACGGCCAGCGTTGAAGTGCTGACAAATCGCAAATCAGATATCCTTTCAGTTCCTCTTGCAGCAGTAACTACACGCACAGCAGACGGAAAAGAAGTTGGCGCTGCCAATAACAATGGGCAAGGCGGCGGCCCTAATGGTGGTGGCGGCGGCGGAAATAATAATAACCGTGCGGAAACGACAAAGAAGGTGGCTGTTGTCAAAGACAAGGTTGTTGTTTTTGTAAATGAAAACGGAAAGGCAAAGTTGGTCGAAGTGAAAACTGGTATCAGTGACTATGATAACATAGAGATATTGTCCGGTGTAACAGAAGGGCAGGAGATTGTTATTGGTCCATTCCTGGCCGTCTCCAAGCGTTTGAAGACAGGTGACGAGATCAAGCCGATGGAGAAAAAGAAGGAAGACGCTAAAAAAGACGAGGATAAGTAGTCGATTAACAGTTAACAATTAATTGGTAAAAGTTAGGGGTAGAAAGTAGACTATAACTACTTTCTACCCTTTGTTTTTTACAGCCTTTTCCTTTCATTACCTTTAGGCTATGATAAAGCACCCCTGGCACGAGGCACCCATCGGAAGTAATGTTCCTGAATTTGTTAACGGTATTATCGAGATATCGACAGGGATGCGTGCCAAATATGAAGTCGACAAGGAAACTGGTTTGCTTAAACTTGATCGTGTCCTTTACTCCTCGGTTTATTACCCGGCCAATTATGGTTTTATTCCTCAAACGCTTGGGGAAGATATGGATCCACTCGATATTATGATCTTGTCGCTGGTGCCGATTCAGCCTTTATGCCTGGTGCCGGCAAGGGTGATTGGCGTCATGCTCATGGTGGATCAGGGTCTGGCAGACGAAAAGATTATAGCGGTTGCTGAACAGGATGCCAGCGTGGGGCACATTAACGACGTAAAGGAATTGGCACCTCACTTTACCAAAGAGCTCAAGGAATTCTTTGAAAGCTATAAGAAGCTTGAAAATAAAGTGGTAACCGTTCCTGATTTTCAGGGAAAGGAAATGGCAATGAACATCATTCAGAAGTCGATTGTGTACTATGATCAAAAGATCAGGAATAAGAAAGTTTAATGAATGAGCCTCAGTCTGTATTGATCATTCAAACAGCATTCATTGGTGACGTTATTTTAGCGACCGCCCTGATCGAATCACTCCATCAAAAATTCCCGGAAGCCCGTATTGATTTTGTTGTCAGAAAAGGCAATGAGCCCTTGTTGAGGGGACATCCCTTTGTCAGAGAAGTGATCGTATTTGATAAAAAGAGGAAGTACGCGAATCTCATTGCTGTGATAAAAAAGATCCGTGCCAATAAGTATGAATACGTTTTCAATGTACAGCGGTTTGCAA
>JBBRFP010000154.1:0-5332 GCA_038241465.1 Cytophagales bacterium
ATATCTCCCCCCACGTTCAGCGAAGCCGTCGCGTCCGCTATCGTCAGCGTTGCGCCCGAATTCGTTGACAGGTCGCTGTTCATAACCAGAGCAAAGCAATTTGCTGTAGTACCGCTGCATACTGTCACCGTTCTTCCACCGGGAATATTGGCCGCAATCGTCGCATCCGGATAATCAATTCCTGCGATCCCCGGGGAAACGCGACCCCATGTGGCGCCGTCATTGAAACATCCATTTATGACAGCGTCATAACCTGGTGCATATGTTACGGTGACCCTCACGTGGTCTACATTGTAATTATAATTTCCGGCTGTGTTGTTCACGTTACCGGATTGATATTGTAACGCGACTCCAAAATTCGGACTGTTTATATCTGCATAGGTCAGTGCTCCTCCCCAGTTATCGGTCGAGCTTCCGTAGGTGACGTAGGAGTTCGGGTCAACGGTTCCAAGAATAGCGGATGTGTTATGATCTGTCCCGACCCGGCTTCCGGAGGCATTAAGAAGGAGAATCGAGTTTTCTTTGTTAACCGCTGCGCCCGCTACGGTGCCAAACATTTCCACTTCGACTTTAATTCCTGAAACGTAAGATCCAACAGGAATCGAGAATCCAAATCCGGTTACGTGCAGATAATTCGTGTTCTTGTTTTTGTTCATCGAAACAATTGTCGCGTAGGTGCCATCGGATGAAAACGGTGTTCCAGTCACGACGTTCCAGTTAGGTACACCGCCGCTACCACCCCCACCGTCGGCAGCGGTAGACGGATTATTCGGGCCAGTGGTAGACTGCGAAAATGAACGAGTAACACAGGCTAAAAAAAGGCCCGAAATGGCGATGAACAGAAATAATATGCGCATTTGCTTTTGCTTGGCCTTTAATTGTCAGGATTTATCGGAATCAAGATTCAAAAGTAACAGATAAGAGGCAATTTCCCCAAAAATGAGCCTTTGTGACAATATCATATCCTGGGAAAAGATTGGAGTTTCGGTCTCCAATCCGCGAACCACTTGGCAATTGCATCACATGATCCGGGTATTGCCTTACCCACCCAAAACCGCCATCTTTATCTTCCCTAACCTCCCATGAAAACAATTTCCTTTTGCTTCCTCGCATATGTAGTTCTGGCCTGCTCAGCACCACCATCTCAGGAAACGGCTTCTTTAAAAGATACTACCGTTGCGGCACTCTCGACTGACTCGGTCAAGCCGGAACCGATTGATGTTGTGGAAAAACCAAAAGAGCAGCTCCTCACAATTTCAGATTCAAGTACAAGCCGCCTGAATGATTTGGTGACCTCGCAGTTTGCAAAATTCTACGCCGATTCGGCAAATTATTATAAAGTCGTTTTGACGGATTATTTTGATGTGTATGAAGGACAGAATGAAATGACCATTACAACATGGTACAATGATAGAGATTTTGCCATTGCCTATTACAGGAAAAGCTATCAGAATGGAGCCATGGGCTTTCCGGATATTGATGAGTACCTTCTTAAAGATAATGTGATTATCTCTGCAAAAGGAGAAAGAGATGACAGTGGTGATAAAGAGTTTCTCCGTTGGGATGTCGAAGCGGGAGGAGTGATTATCGTCTGGTCAAGAGCTCTTGATAAAATCCAATCAAGTAAAGCAATTCGCTCCAACTATTTGAAGGACAGTCAAGCGGCCTGGACAGCAAGCATGGAGGCGCTTCCGTATGAACTTGACAAAGAGAAAATTGTGGAAGACGATGGAAACATGATCACTTTGTTGACAGAGAAGCGTAAGCCCTCCGAACTAATGGATTATACAAGGGTGACGATTTCGAAGGTTTTGTTTGATAGATTGACAGATGAGGGAAATTAGACAGAGATTCGCAAAGCTGTTTCTGCAGAACGCTGCGGGCCTCAGCGTATCTGCGGTAAATGCCGGACACCAAAGGTGTCTTATACTTGACTAAAAGACCTTGGTGTTGAATAACGATTTAACCAACATGGAACCAATGAAAATTATCACCTCCGCTTTCTTAGTACTTATCATTCTCAGTTGCTCCGCCCCTAAAAAAGAAGAAGCATCGTTGGTGGACAGCACACAAGTTTCGCAAGACACGACGAATCACATTCAGGAAATCGCTGATACTCCACAACAGGAAGATGCAACCTCGCCAACATCCGATTCTGAAGGACCGCCGTTTGACGGCAACTCAAATAACTTTCCATTTTTATCGATGGAGTCGCTTTCCAGTGATTCATTGGAAATGGAAGTGAATACATCCCTTGGAAATCTGATCAATGGATACGATACTATTCGGTATTCCAGAATCACCTCTAGCTATTCGTGGGAAAGACCTTATTTAGCCCGAGGTCAGGAAGGCGAAGGCTCTATGTCGACTGAATCAGAGGAAGAAACAAAGACATGGCTCTTTGATCAAAACTATCAGCTCAAAGGTTTTTTTACGGAATTTAAAACGGGACCGGATTTTCCGTTTACAAGATCAATATTATATCTTTTTTCAAACGATTCACTGAAAGCTCTCAGCGAACTTGAAGTTGATGCATCGGAAGTTACAGTCACCACGCAAATGAGACTTGTGGCATCGCAATGTCCACGCTGTGGTACGTCAATCAGCGCCGGTGGTGGACCTGAGCCGCAGGTGACGTACTTAACACAGAAAGAGTTGGGATTGAAACAAGAAGAATTTGACAAATCACGGACTGAGCTGATCGAAACGCTGAAGGCTAAAAGAAACGGTGCAAAAATTGTTGAGGATGATTTTGTGTTCAGCGTAACCCGAAAAAAAGAAGGTAACGCAGAAGATAAGACGAAAACAATAACTTATCCGACGAAATTTATTGTAGCCAAACAGCTTTATTACAACTATACTCCAATAAAGTAGACATGAGATATTTTTTACTTCTATTTTTTGTGTTTCCATTGCTTGCAAATGCACAAAAGAAATGGCGGGAGGACTTTCCGCAAAAACCAGACAACTATGTCACGGACAAAGATGATTTTTTACGTTCGGGCGAGGAAGAGCAGTTAAATCGTAAACTGCGTGCTTTTGAAGACAGTACAAGCAATCAACTATTTGTCTACATCGCGAGAAGCCTGAATGGAAAAAATCTTGAGGAGCATTCACAAAAGATCTTCAATCAGTGGGGCATCGGGCAAAAGGACAAGAACAATGGAATTCTGATTGCCATTTTTATAAACGACAGAACGTATAGAATTCAGATAGGGTATGGACTGGAAGAAGTTTTGCCGTCAGATCTTACGCTGCACATTCAGGATGACGTTATGCGGAAGCACTTCAGGGAGCGTAATTATTATGAAGGGATTGATGCCGGCGTTGATAAACTCATTTACTATAGCAAGAATGAATATACACCACCGCGGCCTTTGGACCGTCTGATAGTTCCTGCTGCGATTGCTTATGGAATCAGCCTTGTGTTCTTCATTATTAATGTCTTGTCAATTCGGAAATGGAAGAATCAGCCCAAACGAAGAAGAAAGAATTTAATAGCGTTCATCATCTTCCTTTTGATTCCCGGGTTAGGTGCCATTGTCATGATTGGCCTTTGTACAGTAATCAATGCCAAGAGTGAAAGAGGATATGCAAATGAATCAGATGATGCCTATGAAAGGAGAATGCAAAGGGATCGAGAGCGGTCAAGCTCTGACAGTAGTTCTGATGACAGTTTTGACGGCGGTGGCGGCGGAAGTTCCGACAGCGGAGGAAGTAGTAGTAGTTGGTAACGGGTCGTTGGTCGTTTGCTCGTTTCCTGCAGATTTTTTCAGATCAAATACACCGCCGAATCCCGCGGGACGATCAGCAAACACCTGCATGGGTTGGATCAGCGTCGACCTGCGGGAAATACGCTGAATGAATTTTGCTTTTTTAACTTGGCCTATGAAAAAAATCCTCTGGATTGTCTTTTTCGCATCCCTTTCTGCGCAGGCACAGGTAGGTAACTATGATTACCTGTTCTTTTGCGATAAGATGATGGAGAATACAGACAACTCTGTTCAGTGTCTTCAGCATCTTTACGCTGACTTAAAAGCATTTAAGAAAAATCCAAGTTCGAGGTTGCGGTATTTTGATTCATACAATTGCATCAAGCAACCGGATCAGAAGCTGTATGATCGGATTAAAGGCGGCCCTTCTTCAATTTTTAAAACGATAGACAATGAACTATGGAAGCTGTACAATGACTGCTATGGGAAGAATGGGGAAATAATTGCCTACATCAGGCTTGAAGATTATAAGACCGATCTTGACAAGGGATTTACGTTAATAAGCGAAATGCAGCAATTGCAAATCGCGATGGGGAAAGCACGTGATCAGATTGCCAGCAAAGTTGCTAATGAATCCAAATTGGTGGCGGTCAATAGTTACACGAAGCCCTACCAGTTGCTCATGAAAGCTATTTTACACGAAGAGGAATTGATCCTTAAGCTTTCACAAAATTTTAACGAAGAATCGTTTATCGGATTCCCGAAGGAAGAAATACTGAAATCATTTTTGGAAACGGACGATCTTCTCAAAAATTTGGACCCTGCCAGTTTCAATATCCCGGATCGCCTTTATCTGAAAGAAAGTATTGAAGGATTCCGCCAGATTCAGCAGGCTAAGCAACATGCCTTGGATCGTTTTAACAATACTTCCACGTTTGATGGAGACTATACAAATCGGGTTTACGACAACCTCCAGAACTATTTTAACAATGACATTCTTCATTTTTTTTCGAATTTCTGCGCACAGGGCCGTTTCAATTACTATCCGGTGGCTCTTCGGAAATATGACTTTGAATTACCGCCCAAGCCATGGTCACTCAATCATCTCGATTATTCTCTTCCAGCACAGGACAGCCTGACGATTGCGAAGCAACCCGCACCCTTGCCAACAGAAGGATTCAATCAGCTAAATAACATTTCCCTTTACATTGATGAATGCGTGCTGTCGATGGGGAATCTTTTCAAAGTATTGCGGAGTGAGGGAAGTACCTGGAACGGTTTGAGAGAAGGGAAGATGCCGTACCGAAATCCACTAATCAAGTTTGATAAGTTCACCGTTCCTGTCAGCCTGCATGCACTACTCGTAAAAGACAGTAAGCACCTGCCTGCGCCTTCTCGAACGTTACTGTTGAATCGGATCAATGATCTGGAGCAGATAATGCTTTCTATTCAAGATCACTTAATGGAGTTGAGTCAATACATGAGTACAGGCGCGTTCCGCGGAAAGGGAATGAATTACATTGACGCGAAACTAGAGACAATTGAAATGCTCTACACCGAGCTTGATGCGCGTAAAGAAAAACTATTTATGCAAACACGTCAGGTGTATGCTGCCTATC